>NZ_CAKKMM010000592.1:0-2978 GCF_918698205.1 Microbacterium sp. Bi128
CACCCCCACCGCGCGACCCCACCGCCGCAGCAGCCCACCGCCGCAGCAGCCACAGCCGCGGCATCCACCGCTCCCGTCAGCCCGCGCGCGGCGGCTGCAGCAGCATCGCGAACGTGCGGAGCGTGTCGCTGAGCCCCACCGAGGCATCCAACAGCCACTGGATCTGCAGCCCGTCGGACGCGGCGATGAGCAGGGCCGCGAGGTGGTCGGCTGACACGTCGTCGCGAATGCGCCCCTCGGCCTGCTGTGCGCGGAAGATCTCGCCGAGCTCGGCGCGCAGCCGCTCGAACCGCGACGTGAAGTACTCCTTGCCGACGCCGCTGTCGACCTCGAGCGCCGCGGCGACGAGCGTGGAGTACAGCTGCACGAGGCCCGGCACCTCCACGTTGGCGGTCGCTGCGGCGATCATCCCCTCGACGCCCGGCTCGACGGGGTGAGCGGCCTCTTCCTCGGCGCGTTTCGCTGCGGCGTGGTCGTACACGGCGACGAGCAACTGTTCGCGGGAGTCGAAGTAGTGCAGCAAAGCGGCGTGCGAGACGCCGATGGACTCGGCGATACGGCGGAGCGACGTACCGTCGGCACCGCGCTGACGGAAGACCTCGATCGCGCGGTCGAGGATCTCCTGCCGACGCTCGACACCGCGCCGGCGCTGTCCGGGCCGTCCGATCGTCGCGTCGTCAGCCATGTCCCCACCTTCCCTCACTCCGCCGCGCTAGCGTAACCTCCACATGGAGGTTAGAGTATCGACACGGCCACCCGGCCCCTCCGACGACGACGTGCAGAAGGACCCCATGACCACGCCCACTTCCCTCCCCGTAGCCTCGGTGCAGCTGTACTCGCTGGCATCCGAGTTCTCGGCCGACATGTCCGGTTCGCTCGACAAGCTCGCGGCGCTCGGTCTGCGCAACGTCGAGGCGTTCGCGTTCGTCGATCGCCCCGCCGAGATCCGCGCAGCCCTGGATGCCAGCGGCCTGGCCTCCCCCACCGGACACGCCCCGCTGCTCAGCGACGAACTGTGGACGCCCGACGGCTCGATCCCCACGCCCGCGCCCGAGGTGGTGTTCGAGGCGGCCGCGACCATCGGCATCCAGACCGTCATCGACCCGTTCGTCTCACCCGAGCGCTGGCTCACCGAGGACGGCGTCGCCGACATCGCCGAGCGCCTGAACCGCGCCGCCGACGTCGCCGCGACCTTCGGCCTCTCGGTCGGTTACCACAACCACGCGCAGGAGTTCGTGGCCGACTTCGGTGGCCAGACCGCGTACGAGCGTTTCGTCGCGCTCACCGACGAGCGCGTGCAGCTCGAGCTCGACCTCTTCTGGGCCCTCACCGGTGGCCAGAACGTGCCCGCCCTCGTCGCGGCCCTCGGCGACCGGCTCACGGCCGTGCACGTCAAGGACGGCGTGGTTCCGGCATCCAACCCCTGGGGTCCGGACGCGGGCGAACTGTCAACCGCGAGCCTCGACCAGCGCCACGCCGGGACCGGCGAGGTCCCGCTCGCCGACGCGCTGCGCGCCGGCACCGGCATCCGCTACGCCGTGATCGAGTACGACCGCGCGCCCGGCGACGTGTTCGCCGACATCGCCGCGAGCCTGGCGTTCCTCACCGAAGGCGGGTTCGTCCGATGAGCCGGCCCCTCGGAGTCGGCATCATCGGCGCCGGCGTCATCAGCCAGACGTACCTCGAGAACCTCACCTCGTTCCCCGATGTGAGCGTCGTCGCCGTCGGCGACCTGTTCGCCGACCGCGCCCGGGCCAAGGCCGACGAGCACGGCGTCGCCGTCGCCGGAACCCCCGACGAGGTGCTGTCGAACCCCGACGTCGACCTGGTCGTGAACCTCACGATCCCGCAGGTGCACGTCGAGGTGTCGTCCGCGGCGATCGCCGCGGGCAAGCACGTCTGGACCGAGAAGCCGATCGGCCTCGACCGTGACGCGACACGTACGCTCCTGGAGCAGGCGGATGCCGCGGGCGTGCGCATCGGTTCGGCCCCCGACACCCTGCTCGGCCCCGGTTTCCAGTCGGCCAAGCGCGCGATCCAGAAGGGCGTCATCGGCGAGCCGCTGTTCGTGCAGACGTCGTTCCAGACGCAGGGGCCCGATCTGTGGCATCCGGACCCGGCGTTCCTCTTCGCGCGCGGCGCCGGTCCGCTGCTGGACATGGGGCCGTACTACTTCTCGGCGCTCGTGAGCCTGCTCGGCCCCATCGCGGGCGTGACGGCACGAGGCTCGCGGCCGCGGCTCGAGCGTACGATCCACACCGGACCGCGCGCGGGCGAGACGTTCCCGGTCGAGGTGCCCTCGACCGTGCAGGTGCTCACGTCGTTCGCGGCCGGCCAGCACGGCACGCACCTGCTGAGTTTCGACTCGGCGCTCGAGCGCCACGGCGTGGTCGAGATCCACGGTTCCGAGGGCACGATGGTGCTCCCCGATCCGAACCGCTTCGAGGGGCGCATCGCCTACGTGAAGCCGCTCGGCGTCTTCCGCGACGGCATGAAGACCGAGCAGGAGTGGATCGAGGTGCCGAACGAGGGCACCGTCGTCGGCCGCGGCCTCGGCGTGCTCGACATGGCCCGCGCGATCGCCGCCGACCGGCCGCACATCGCCACGGGCGAGCTCGGCTTCCACGTGCTCGACGTGATGCTGTCCGCTGAAGAATCGGCCGCGACCGGCCGGACGCTCGAGATCGGCAGCACCGTGGCCCCCGTGCCGCTGCTCGACGAGGGCTTCGACCCCTTCGCGCGCACGCTGTAACCCGTTCGGGCGTGCTTCCGCCCCGCGGTGTCCTGTGGATGCCGCGGGGCGGCGGCGTGCCGGAGGGATGCACCGTCTCAGCGGCGTTGTGTGGATGCCGCGGGGGGCGTGCGGGGGGATCGCTGCTCAGCGGCGTGCGGTAGATGCCGCGGGGCGGTGGCGTGCCCGGGGGATCGCTGCGCCGTCTCAGCGGCTTCCCGTGGATGCCGGCGGGGCGGTGGCGTGC
>NZ_CAKKMM010000593.1:0-2976 GCF_918698205.1 Microbacterium sp. Bi128
GCGGTGGACCGTCCCGAGATCATGGGCGAATATGTCCCGGCGCTGATCCCGGACCGGCTCCGCGACGCTAGCACCCGCGAACCGCTCAAGCCGCTGGACATTGTCCAGCCCGAAGGCGTTTCCTTTCAGATGGACGGCAACAGGATCAGCTGGCAGAACTGGTCCCTGCGCGTCGGGTTCAACTACCGCGAAGGGCTGACGCTGCACCGGGTCAGCTATCGCGACGGCGGCCGCGAACGGCCGATCGCGAACCGCCTTTCCTTCGCCGAAATGGCCGTTCCCTACCGGGATCCCAGCGATGACCACTACCGGCGCACCGCGTTCGACGTCGGCGAATGGGGTCTGGGATTCATGACGACGTCGCTGGAACTGGGCTGCGACTGCCTCGGGGAAATCCGGTATTTGGATGCGGTCATGCACAATTCTGCGGGGGAGCCCTACACCATCAGGAACGCCATCTGCATCCACGAAGAGGATGGGGCGGTGTTGTGGAAGCACATCGACCACGACGGCGGCATGGAAGTGCGCCGGATACGTCGACTGGTGATTTCTTTCCATGTCACCGTGGCCAACTATGAATACCTGGTGTACTGGCGCTTCTACCAGGACGGGAACATTGAGTGCGAGGTGAGGGCCACCGGCATCATGGTGGTCAGCAATTTCGGCGAGGGCCAGCAGCATCCGAGCGGAACGCTGGTGGACAACCGGACCTACGCACCCTTCCACCAGCACTTCCTCGTGGCCCGGCTCGACCTGGACATCGACGGCACCGCAAATACCGTTTACCGTTCGGAAACCGCGATGGTCCCGATGAGTCCGGACAATCCGTACGGGCTCGCCCTGCATCAGGACAAGACCCCCATCACGACCGAGGGGCACGACGACTACTCCTGGGAGACCCAGCGGGCCTGGACGGTGACGAACGACAACTCGGTCAACGGGCTCGGGACCCCGGTGTCGTACAAGCTGGTGCCCGGCGCAGCTGTCCCGTCGTTCTTTGACCCGGCATCTCCGGTTTTCCAGCGTGCGGAGGTCATCGGGCACACGGTATGGGTGACGCCCAACGATGCCGCGGAACGCTGGCCCGCCGGCGAGTTCGTGAACCAGGGCACAGGCGGGCTGGGAATGCCCGAATGGGTGCGGCAGGGGCGGTCCGTGGAAAACACCGACGTCGTCCTTTGGTACGTTTTCGGTATTCACCACATCCCACGGCCGGAGGAGTGGCCGGTCATGCCGGTGGACACAGTCGCGTTCTGGCTCAAGCCGGCCGGCTTCTTCGACCGGAACCCGGCGCTGGACGTCTAGGCGGCCCGGGCCAGGGCGTGCCGCCAGAGGCACGTCACTCCAGTAGACACGTCAGTCCAGTAGATTTGTCGGAGTCGAGGCAGCATTTTGGGACCGAAGAACAGGGGATACGTGTGAGCAGGCTGAGCGGAAGATCGGACGGAACCGATGCGGACTTCGCGGCAACGCCCCTCACGGCGCCGGCGTATCCGCAACTGCGGCTCAACAGCGCTGCCCTCGAGAACAACATCCGGGTCATGGCGGCGTGGTGCCGGGAGCGGGGCGTGGATCTCGCGCCGCACGTCAAGACAACGATGTCGGCACCAATCATCGAGCGGCAGTTGGCGGCCGGCGCCGTCGGTGTCACCGTCGCCACCGTGGATCAAGTCGCCTCGGCACTGCGCTGGGGTCATCAGCGCGTCCTCGTCGCCAACGAGATCGTCGACAGGTCCGGGCTAACGCGTATCCGTGCGTGGCTGGAGGAAGATCCCGCCCGGGAAATCCGCTGCTTCGTCGATTCGGCAGCAGGGGTGAAGGTGGCTGCCGAGATCTTCGATGGTGCGGCGGCCGACCTGGAGGTGCTGATCGACGTCGGAACTCCCGGCGGGCGCACCGGCATCCGCAGCCTGTCCGAGGGTCTGCGGCTGGCCGGGCTGGTCCGTGCCACGCCGGGACTGAGGCTGGTGGGTGTTGCCGGGTATGAAGGCGTCGTGCCCAACAGCAGGGCCGAGGATAACGTCACAGCGGTTGACCGGCACTGCCGGCTGGTGCGGGACATCTATCTGGAAGCGGCGGAGTTCTTTGAGACAGCCACTCCCATCTACTCCATGGGTGGTTCCGCGTTCCCGGACCGCGTGGTTGAGTTCCTTCCCGATCGCGGCCAGGTGCCCGGAACACGAATTGTTCTCAGATCGGGCTGCTACGTCACCCACGACCACGGCACCTATGCCGCCGTCAGCCCCGTTCCGGGACTCATTCCGGCGCTGTCCGTTCGCGCGATGGTCCTGTCCACCCCCGAAGACGGGATGGCCGTCGTCGGAGCCGGCAAAAGGGACCTTCCCTACGACGCCGGACTGCCCAGCGTTCTCTCGGTCCGGACCGCGGAGGGAGCCCTTAAGCCCGGCGCAACCGCAGCGGTGCGCAATCCGGGTCAGCACTTCGAATTCCTCCACGCCCAGGATCTCCATGTGCTGCTCCGCACTGGTCTCGGCGCGGATCTTGGCGGCGGCCTGTTCGCTGCCGGCGAGAGCCGCCTCGTCCTCCCACAGCGTGATTGACAGTGACTTGCTGTCCTTCCCCAGCAGGTAGTAGATGCCCAGGCATCCCGGCAGCTGGAGCACCCGGTTGACGGTGTCGTCTGTGGGTGCCCCGGAGCTGTCCGGGCCGGGCTGATACGTGCTGACGCGAGCGAACATGACTGTCCTCCTAGATCCAGGTTCGACGGTTGGAGCGCCTGCCGCCCCAACCGCTGAACCGGGCGGGAGCTGGATCCTTGCGATGTCGCGCCCTGGCGGCGGGCGGCCTGGTCTCCTCCCACCAGTAAGGACCCGCGGGCGCAGAAGCACAAGGTTCGTGTGCCGGTCCGTTCGCCCTAGTCCGCCGGTCCGCTACTCAGCCGCCGGCCGCTACTCAGCCGCCGGCGCCGATGGCCGCACGGGCGTTCCTCTTGAGCTCGGCGAGTTCCTTGCGCGC
>NZ_CAKKMM010000594.1:0-2973 GCF_918698205.1 Microbacterium sp. Bi128
GCGGCTATGACGGCGTGATCGTGGCGGCCTCGGTGCACGTGGGAAAACACGAGGGGTACGTCGCAGACTTCGTGAAGAAGAACCGCGCTGAGCTCGAACGCTTGCCGTCGGCCCTGGTTTCGGTGAGCATGGCCGCACACGGAGACGAGCAGACCGCGGAGGGCTACGTGGAGAAGTTTGAGCAGGACACGGGCTGGCGGCCCGCCCACGTCGGGTTGTTCGCCGGCGCCGTGCTCTATACCCACTACGGGTTCATCAAGAAGCACGTCATGAAGAAGATCGCCAGCGACAAGGGATCCCCGGACACGGACACGTCCCGTGATTACGTGTACACCGAGTGGGACGGCGTCCGGCGCTTCACGGAGGACTTCCTGGCCCGGTTCGCCGAGCCGCCCGCCCAGCCGTAGGGCTCAGGAGTAGGGCTCAGGAGTAGGCGTACGGCGGAGCCGTGTCGCCGGGGGTGAAGGGTATGAACCACTGCTCAAAATCCAGACTTGCGGCGTCGTCCTCGAGAACGTCAAGGTTGTCGGAGTAGAGCGCGTCACTGTCGGCATCCTCCAACAGGACTTCCTCGACGTCGGCCCGCCAGTCCTCCGGAAGATCCAGTTCGTAGATGTCCTCGGTGATTTCCGCCTGATCGAGCAGGCAGCGGACGGCTAGTTCCGCTGCAAGGCAGCCGGGGGCGGTCCAGCCCCGGACCAGCGACGCGGTGACGTCGGCCGCGACCACGATGAACTTCTGGGTGAACTTCGCGTCGTAGCTGGCGGCGAACTGTGGCGGCAGCGAGGACAGGACGGAGGTCCCGGCGATGTCGGCCGGCGTGAGAACATCCAGCGTGCTGAGCGTTCCGAGATCGCGGAACAACTGGTCGATCAGAATGCTGGACGAGTTCCACAGGAGTCCGGCCAGCAGACGGGTCTGGCCCACGGCTTTGCGCCGGTCTTCGGAGGAGACGGAGGCCATTTCGGCCAGGTCCTCGGGATCAAACTGGAGCCGCTGCTCGGCTGTCATGTCGTCCGGGTGGGGGTCGAGCCCAAGCAGTTCCAGGCTCAACCCGGTCAGCTTCCGGGCGTCGGCCAGCAGTTCTTCGGTGATGTCGTCGTCGTCGGCGCTCATGGCCCCGATGCTACCCGCCGTTGGCCCGCGGCCCGATTTGCGTTACGCGGCCGGGTTTGGCGGCGGTGCGGCAGCCTTAGGCGGCCGCGGGGTGGATGGTTCCCGACGTCGAACCCGTCCTGGCCATCCGGACGGACAGCAGATAGGCGATCCCGCAGGCCAGGGGAACCAGGCTGGCCGCGATCAGCGATCCGACCGCACCCGACCTTCCGATGATCGTGATCAACAGCGGCAACACCCCCAGGCCCACCAGCAGCCAGCCGGCCAGTGCGGTAACTTTCAGGCCGAGGATTGCGGCCGGGAACGCCAGCGCGAGAACGCTGACGGCGATGAGGGGGCCGTTGTCGTTGAGGAAGGCGCTCAGGGCAGCGGGGTCGAAGGCGAGCCACACGCACGCGGCAATGAAGGCCGAGGCGAGGGCGAGCAGCAGGGGAGCCGTTGCCGCCGGCCAGAACCAGGCCGAGACCGCGAGGATGAGCATCGGAACCACCCAGGCGAGCGTGATCAGCGTTCCGTTTGTTCCGCCCGGGTCCTGCATCGCGAACCCGCCGATGACGATTCCCCCGATGATGGTGAACGCCGCCATGACGGCAGCTCCGGTGCGCGTCACGGCGGCCGCCCGCCGTTGCGGATCTTTGTCACGGGACATGACAACACCCATCACGACGGCGAACACAATGATCGCGCCGACCGCCAAAATGACCGGGACGTTCATGGGATGCCTCCTGCGGCTGAACGGAACCTACGTTCATTGCAGCCCCGCCCCTCGGCCGTGCCAAGGGGAGAAAGGCCCGCTTCGGAGCTAGTGGAGTTGCTGAGTGCCCTGAACTCCGGGCTTCCCGATTATTGTTCAACCCAGATGGCGTGGGACAGCCGAACCGTATGTGGCAACTTGGCCTGCCCCGCAGTCCGGGGTGGCCGGACGCACTATACCGAGAGGGGAATGGGATGCACCTCGTCCGCAGGGTGACCCGTGCGGTCATGAATGCGCTTCACAGCATCCGCGGCTTTAATGTTCCTCTTCGGGGGAATGGTGACCGCCTGCTCCAAAGTTACGGACGGTTAAACTCCTGCTGCCACCGTGCCTTATCCCACCTCTCCTGCAGCTTTCGGTCCATGGTCCATTTACTCTCCCATGTGTCGAAGTTGGCCTTGAAGGTGGGCACGTAGTAATTGGAGCCCTTGCGGTGGGTTCTCTTCTTGAGTCTCAGCAAGAGGCCGAGCAGGATCCACACTGCGATGAGAATTACGACCAGGAAGAATACTGTCTCCACGGGCAACCAGTCCTCGAAGGGGTTTAATGCCCCCAGTTTAATCCAAGTAGCGCCGGATAACGAAGCATGCCGCTTCCCACCGGCAGTGCCACTGCCCGTACCGTTGTCGCACGAACAGGAGTTCTGTTCGCCGGTAGGGAAAACAGGTGAGACCTTCGTCCTTCTAAGCCCCCAAGTGTCGCAAGCGTGCGTCTGACTGACAATGGCCGGACTCGGACTCGGACTTGCCCGACGTGCGGTTACAGCTGGCGGGAGGTTGGTGCACTGCGTTTCAACAAGGTCCGGGCTCCCCAATTCACGCACGACGTCAAGACCAGGACGGGGATTGCATTGGTAGAGCATGACCGCTTCGAAGTAGCGATCGATATTCCCACGCTGACTATGTCCGGGCTACCCTGTATGTGTTCGTTCCGGTGTGGTTTGGTAGGCGGCGTACCCCAAGCGGAGGGTCCACGCCAGAGCACTCACGGTGGTCGGGCCTCTCCTCAGTTCCTTCTCATCATCCGGCCCGACATTGTGATGACCATGAGGACGACAACTCACCTGCGGGGCGATCAGGAAAAAAGACCTCTACCTCCTGGTG
>NZ_CAKKMM010000595.1:0-2970 GCF_918698205.1 Microbacterium sp. Bi128
GTCCCGGGCGTACGACGACGCCGCTGACGCCGCCGCGCGCGGCGACGTCCGGGCGCTGCTGCTCCGCGGCGAGGGCCGGGCCTTTTGCGCCGGCCGTGACATTGCCGGCGTTACACCGGAGAGCGATGACGCGCAGGCCTACCTCGGCGGGCTCGTCCAGCCGCTGCTGAAGAAAATGAGCGCCTTCCCCGCGCCCACGTTCGCCGCCGCCCAGGGCGCCTGCCTCGGCGTGGGGCTGGGGCTGCTGCTGGCCACAGATGTGGTTTACGTGGCAGAGAATGCCAAGGTCGGCTCACCGTTCGCCAAACTCGGCGCCACCCTGGATTCCGGCGGGCATTGGTATTTCACCGAACGCCTCGGCATGCACCGGACCCTGGACCTGATCTACACCGCCGAGCTCATGAGCGGTGCCGACGCCGTGGCGCAGGGCCTGTTCAGCCGGGCCATGCCCGCGGCGGAACTGCTGCAGAATTCCCGCGCAATTGTGGCCAGCGTTGCCACCGGCGCCACGGGTGCGTTCCGGGCCAGCAAGGAGCTCGTCGCGCACATCCGGGACCAGCGGCTGGGGCTGTGGGAGGCCATGGAAGAGGAAAACGCAGAACAGGCACGGCTGTGCAAGAGCGAGGACTACGCCGAGGGTTTCCGGGCTTTCCAGGAGAAGCGCAGCCCGGTTTTCAAGGGTCTTTAGGCTCTCTTGCGGGCCCGACTACCACTTTGCACCTTTGATTTGTAAGGTGCAGCTATGACTTTGGGGAAATCAATCAGAAAAGCCGTCATTCCAGCCGCCGGATTGGGCACACGCTTCCTGCCTGCCACCAAGGCAATGCCGAAGGAGATGCTGCCGGTGGTTGACCAGCCGGCCATCCAGTATGTGGTGGAGGAGGCCGTCAGGGCGGGCCTGACCGATCTGCTGATGATTACCGGCCGCCAGAAGCGGGCGCTGGAGGACCACTTTGACCGCGCCCCGGTCCTGGAACGGACCCTGGAGCTGAAGGGCGATCTGGACCGCTTGGAGGCGATCCAGCACGCCTCCAACCTGGGACCGGTGCACTACGTCCGCCAGGGCGACCCGAAGGGGTTGGGCCACGCGGTCCTGTGTGCCCGCCAGCACGTGGGAGACGAGCCGTTTGCCGTCCTGTTGGGCGATGACCTTATTGACGAGCGCGACGAGCTGCTCAGCACCATGATCGAGGTCCAGGCGAGGACAGGTGGTTCGGTGGTCGCCCTGATCGAAGTGGATCCGGCCCAGATCAGCGCCTATGGCTGTGCGGACATCTCCGCGGTGGAGGGCGAGGACTACGTCCGGGTGAACCGCCTCGTGGAAAAGCCTGCCGTGGAAGACGCTCCGTCCAACCTGGCCGTGATCGGGCGGTACGTGCTCCATCCGGAGGTCTTCGATGTCCTGGAGGAAACGGAACCTGGACGTGGCGGGGAGATCCAGCTGACGGATGCCCTCCAGACCCTGGCCGTGTCCGACTGCGAGGGCGGCGGCGTTTACGGTGTGGTCTTCAAAGGCCGCCGGTACGATACCGGCGACAAGCTCAGCTACCTCAAGGCCTGTGTCCAGCTCGCCTGCGACAGTGAGGACCTCGGCCCGGGCCTGCGCGAATGGCTGCCCGGCTTCGCGTCCAGCCTGGCCCCCAGCCTCGCCAAATAACTCCCGTGGGGGGCAGCTTCACCTGGCCGGTGACCTTGGAGAGCGGCGACATCGTGTTGCGCCCGATCCGGTACCGGGACCGCAAGGAGTGGACAGCGCTCAGGTCCCGCAACTGCGAGTGGCTGGCCCCCTGGGAGGCATCGAACCCGGTCCCCGGCGGCGGCCTGCCGGACTACCGGCAGATGGTGCGCTCGCTCAAAGCCCAGGCCGCGCAGGCCACGGCCCTGCCGTTCGTCATCGCGGAATGGACACCAGGCCATCAGGCGCCGGTGATCGTGGGGCAGCTGACGGTGTCCTCGATCGTCTGGGGATCGGCCATGATGGCGACGCTTGGCTATTGGGTCGACAAGGAACGGGCCGGCCGGGGGATCGCCCCGACCGCCGTGGCCATGGCGACCGACTATTGCTTCGGCACCCTTGGCCTGCACCGCATGGAGATCAACATCAGGCCGGAGAACGCGCCGAGCCTGCGCGTGGTGGAAAAACTCGGGTTTCGTGACGAGGGATTCCGGCCCAGGTTCCTGCACATCAACGGTGAATGGGCAGACCACCGGACCTTCGCGCTCACGGCTGAGGAAGTGCCGGAAGGCCTCCTCGCGCGGTGGCTGAGAACCCGCCAGTCCTGAGGCCCATGAGAGCCGCCTGACCAGCCACGACGCCCCGACGCCGGCCAGTCGCCGCTGCGCGCGCGACACACCCCTGACAATGCGGGGCAGCACCTCATATACCTCATACGGTTTTGAGTGTGGACTTCCCTCTTAGCAGCTCTGTGATCCTTGTCATTGCTGTTGCGCTCTGGATCGTGTGGGTGGCGCCTTACGTTCTCCGGAACGGACGCCACCAGCTGCAGCCTGCAGGCGACTTCCTGGCGGATGTCATTGACATGGAACCAGCAGATCCACATGCGGGGAAGGTTATGAAAATGGCGGCGCAGCAGGAGAAACCCATGATCAACACACAGCGCGCAGACCCGGCCGGCGGCACACCTGGGCCTGGGGCGGGCAAAGCGGGGACCCCTCGGGTGAATCCGATTGCTGCGTCGGGCTCCCCGGCATTCCTGATTCGTTGGGCGCGGCTGGTGCTGGCGGTAGCCGGGCTCCTGGCTCTCCTCACGGCAGTGGTGTCCGGAGCCCTTCGGCTTTTCGGCATCGGTTCAGGCTGGCTGCCGGTGACCGCCCTCCTGGGCGCCTTCGCCGCAGTGGCGCTTCTTCGTCGTCTTGCCGTCCGCGATCGCCGGCGGAAGATGAACGCTGCATTCCGTGCAGCCATGGGCAGCCCGGAACGCACCCCTGCGCGGCCGTCGGTGCCCGAAC
>NZ_CAKKMM010000596.1:0-2964 GCF_918698205.1 Microbacterium sp. Bi128
CATCCCGGCCAAGTCCGACCTCTCCTCGATCCGGGTCCTCGGTTCCGTCGGCGAACCCATCAACCCCGAGGCCTGGATGTGGTACCGCGAGGTCATCGGCGGCAACGCCGGCAAGAACGGCGAGCGGAAGGAAAACCCCGCGCCGATCGTGGACACCTGGTGGCAGACCGAGACCGGGGCGCAGATGATCGCCCCGCTGCCCGGCGTCACGGCCACCAAGCCCGGCTCGGCCCAGGTCCCGCTGCCGGGCATCGCCGTGGACGTCGTGGACGAACTCGGCGAATCCGTACCCAACGGCCACGGCGGCTTCCTCGTGATCCGCGAACCGTGGCCCGCCATGCTGCGCGGGATCTGGGGCGACCCGGAGCGGTTCAAGGAAACGTACTGGTCCCGCTTCGAGACCATGTACTTCGCCGGCGACGGCGCCAAGAAAGACGAGGACGGCGACATCTGGCTGCTGGGCCGGGTCGATGACGTGATGAACATTTCCGGCCACCGCCTCTCCACCGCCGAAATCGAGTCCGCACTCGTGTCCCACCCCGCGGTGGCGGAAGCCGCCGTCGTCGGCGCCGCGGACGAGACCACCGGACAGGCCGTCGTCGCCTTCGTGATCCTCCGCGCCGACGCCGTGGACACCGGCGACGCAATCGTCCAGGAACTCCGCAACCACGTGAGCAAGGAAATCGGCCCGATCGCCAAACCCAAAACCATCCTCGTGGTCCCGGAACTGCCCAAAACCCGCTCCGGCAAGATCATGCGCCGCCTGCTCAAGGACGTCGCCGAAGGCCGCGAAGTCGGCGACGCGACCACCCTGGCAGACAACACCGTCATGGCCCAGATCGCGCAGTCGCTGAAGAAATAGCCGGCTCGTTCCGAAAAGGGTTCGTCGGCTGTGTTTGGCTGGCCTGTTTGTCCGGCGGCGGCGCCGCCCACCGTGGTGGGCCGCGCCGCCGTCGTCGTTGGTCCTGTCTGTCGACGCGGCCGCGGCGGGAACATCCGCAGCAGCGAAGAATGCGGCAGTAACGAACGGCGCGCGCGGGCCGCGGCGCGATAGATTTGCAGACATGACTGAAGCCACCTCCGCCACCGTTGCCGGCCGCGGCACCATCCTGGTTCTCAACGGACCCAATTTGAACCTGCTTGGCACCCGCGAGCCCGAGAAATACGGGACGGCGACGCTGGCCGACGTCGAACAGCTCGCCAAAGACGCCGGTGCCGCGCACGGCCTGGACGTCGAGTGCTTCCAGTCCAACCATGAAGGGGCCCTCGTGGACGCCATCCACGCCGCCCGCGGGAAGGCGGTGGGAATCGTGCTCAACGCCGGCGCCTACACGCACACGTCCGTGGCCATCCGGGACGCCATTTCCGCTGTTGCCCTGCCGACGGTCGAGGTGCACATCACCAATGTTCACGCCCGCGAGCCTTTCCGGCACCATTCCTACCTTTCGGACATCAGCAAGGCCGTGATCGCCGGCGCCGGGATCCTGGGCTACCGCTTCGCGGTGGAATACCTCGCCGGGCTGCACGCGGCCGGGGACTGAGCATGTCCCCCGCCGAACCCGCGGCGGCGGAAGCATCCGGGGAACCGTCCGCAGCTCCGGACGCTGCCACGGGCACCGCCTCGGACACAGCACCGGACGCGGCTACGGCTACGGACACAGACACAGACACAGACACAGCGCAGTGGTACCGGCACTTCGGCACGGTCGATGCCCCCGGTTCCTCCCCCTGCTATGCCGCGTGGTCCGTGGGGATCGCCGGGGACGCCGAGGTGATCCGGCGGATTGATCACTGGCCGCACAACAAGCGCCAGCCGCTGCTGATCCTCGCCGCGGCCCGGTTCCTCGGCGCGCAGATCAGCCCTTACCGCGATTTCCGGAGGTTCCTGGACCATCACTGGGACGCGGTCTCGGAAATCGTGCTGTCCCGGTCCACGCAGACGAACGAGGCCGGCCGCTGCGCCACCCTGCTGCCCTCACTCGCGCAGATATCCGCGGCAGAGGGCCGGCCGCTGGCCCTCATCGAGGTGGGCGCCTCGGCGGGGCTGGCACTGTTCCCTGACCGCTACGGTTACGATTTTGTCGACACCGGGGCGGGGGCACCGGATGAGTCGGCGGCGGACCCGGCGGCGGAAGCAAGGACGACGCGGCTGGTTCCGGATGGCGCCCAGCCTGGCACGTTTCCGGTCCTGCGCTGCCTGACCTCGGGCCCGGTGCCGCTGCCGGCGGAAATCCCCCGGGTGGCATGGCGTGCCGGGATCGACCTCAACCCCCTGAACGTGCGCGACCCGGCCGACGTCGCCTGGCTCGAAGCCCTCGTCTGGCCGGAGCAGGAGTTCCGGCTTGAACGGCTGCGCCAGGCGATCGCCATTGCCAGGGAACGGCCGCCGCTGCTGGTGGCCGGCGACCTCAACGAACAACTTGTGGAGCTCGCCGGCCGCGCCCCGGCCGACGCCGCCCTGGTGGTATTCCACAGCGCCGTCATGGCGTACCTGGATGCCGGCGGCCGCTCCCGGTTCCGGCGCACCATGGCGGATCTTGCCGCGGAGCGGGGCTGCCACTGGCTCTCGAACGAAGGCCACATGGTGGTGGTGCAGGCAGACGGGTCCAGTGTGGTCCCGGAAATGGATGACGCCCGGCTCCGCGGCCGGTTCCTGCTGCTGCAGGACGGCCAGCCGGCAGCCATCACGGGCCCGCACGGGCAGAGCCTGGAGTGGCTCTAGCTGCGTGCGGCTCCGGCGTGGCTGTGGCTAGGGCCTGCGCGGCAGCCCTGCTATTTCTTGATGCACTGTCCGGACGAAACGGCACTGCCCAGACCCGGCGCCTGAGCCGCCACGGGGCTCAGGTCATTCATGGTGATCGCAAATCCGAGCGAGGACTCGGTTGTGGCCTTGGCAAAAACGACCCCCGCCACCTGCCCGTCCACGGTCAGGAGCGGACCCCCGGAGTTGCCCGGCTGCACGTC
>NZ_CAKKMM010000597.1:0-2962 GCF_918698205.1 Microbacterium sp. Bi128
ATCTGGTCGAGCGCTCCTAATACGGAGGGAACCGGCACGCCGCGGCGTGCCGGCGCCTACTTCTTGTCCGCGGCCTGGTCCCGGGCCGCGGCGAGCCGCTTGCGGGCACCTTCCAGCCACTGTTCGCAGCGCTTGGCCAGCGCTTCGCCGCGTTCCCACAGCGCAAGCGATTCCTCCAGGCTTGCGCCGCCGGCCTCCAGCTTGCCCACCACGGCGACCAGCTGCTCGCGGGCGTCCTCGTAGCTGAGGGCCTCGATGTCGGCGTTCGGGTTGGGTTCTGCTGCCATGTGGGTGCTCCTTGATTGTCGCGGTTTGTGCCGCGGTGACGCTGTCTGTGGTGCTGACGGTGGTGCCTGTTCGGGGCGCTGACGGGTGGCCGTGTGGGCACGTCCGTCCGCCGGGGTTATTCCTCGGCCGGTTCCTGGCCGCCGGTGGATTGGGCCGTGAACCGGCCGCCGGCCACCCGAACCGTGAGGTCCGTGCCGGCGGGCACCTGGGACGGATGGCGCACAACGTCCCGGTGCGCCGCGGGGGCGTTTCCGTCGCCGGCGAGCTGGACCACCGCGTAGCCGCGATCCAGTGTCTTTTGCGGCGAGAGTGCGCGCACCTGCGCCTTGAGGTGGACCAGTTGGTCCGCTGCCCGCACGACGGCGGCGCTGATCGCCGAGTGCGAGCGGACCTTGAGCCGTTCGACGTCCTCGTGGCGCTGGCTGATCATGACGTCGGGGGAGAGCAGCACGGGGCGCGAACGCAGGGAGGCCAGCCGGTCGCCCTCGCGTTCAACGAGCCGGGTGACCCCGCGACGGAGCTGGTCCCGTGCCTGCCGGACCCTGACAAGCTCCTCGGCGACGTCGGGAACTATCCTCTTCGCGGCGTCGGTGGGCGTTGATGCCCTGAGGTCTGCGACGTCATCGAGGATAGGCCGGTCCGCTTCGTGCCCGATCGCGCTCACCACGGGGGTGGACGCGTCCGCGACGGCCCGGATGAGTTCCTCGCTGCTGAACGGCAACAGGTCCTCGAGGGCGCCCCCGCCGCGGGCGATGACGATGACGTCGACCACGGGGTGGGCGTCGAGTTCCCGCAAGGCCGCGATCATCTGGGCTACGGCGGTGTTCCCCTGGACCGCTACTTCGCGGATCTCGAATTCGACGGCCGGCCAGCGCAGGGCGGCATTGCGCAGTACATCCTTCTTGGCGTCAGAGTCGCGGCCGGTGATCAGGCCGATCCGGTGCGGGAGCAGTGGAAGTCGCTTTTTGCGCGAATCGGCAAAGAGTCCTTCGGCGGCGAGGGCCTGGCGCAGCCGCTCGATCCTGGCCAGGAGGTCGCCGAGGCCCACGGGCCGGATGTCCTTCACAGACATGTTCAGCCGGCCCGTCTTGAGCCAAAATTCGGCCTTGATCAGGGCTACAACCCGGGAACCGCGTTCCAGCGGGGCGGCCTGGCGGTCCAGCACTGTGGTCCAGACCGATGCCGGCAGCGAGATTTCGGCGTCGATGTCCCGCAGGGTCAGGTAGGCGTTGCTGCCACGCCGGTTGAGTTCGATTACCTGCCCCTCAACCCATGCCGAGGGCGCGCGGTCGATATGCATCTTGAGCTTCTGGGACAGCAACTGCAGCGGCCAGGGGTTGTCCGGACTGGTTTGGGCCGCGGTGGCCGGTAGCGTGGTGGCCGCCGCCGCGTCCTCAGGCATGCGTGGGCTCCATGGCCGGGAGTGCCTGGTGGAGTGCCTTGTGCATATGTGTGCGTGTCCTTTGCTGCGTGCCGTTTACTGCATGTCCTTACACCGGGACTGCCGGCGGCCCGCTCCCCGGCGGGTGGGCCGGCCGGCAGCCGGAAGTTGTCTCTGTCAACTCTATCCATAGCTCTACCACCGGGGTCCGACTTTAGGGCCGCGCCCGGCCCCGCCCTAGGATGGGAGGGATGCCATCAACCTCCTAGGAATCCCTTGCGCACTTTTGTCTCTGCCGTCGCCGTCCTCATCGGGCTCCTGATGGCAGCCGTCGCCGTTCCAGCCATGTGGGTGGACCAGAACATCGTCCAGGAAGAGGGCTTCGTTGCCCTGACCGCGCCGCTGGGCAAGGACCCGGCGTTCCAGCAGCGGCTGGCCGCGGCCGCCGTCGACGGCCTGGCCGCCAGCGCCGGCATTCCCGAAGCCTTCACGGAGCTGGCCCGGCCGGTCCTGGACAGCGCGGCGCGCTCGCTGACGGGACTGCCCGGCTACCCCGAGGCCTGGGCTGAAACCCTGCGCAAGAGCCACCGCCTCACGTTCGCCGACCCCAGCACGCTGCCGCCGGAGGTTGACGGCTCGTCCTCGCTCACCCTGGATGTCGCGCCGCTTGCCGGGCTGGTGGCCAAGCAGGTCACTGCGGCGACCACCCTTCCGCTGGAGGCGCCCGGCCAGGTGCTGATCCATATCGGGCAGTCCGACCAGCGCCAGATGATCGAACGCGTCACCGTCTACGCCCCGATGGGCTACGCCGTTGCCGTCGGCGCGGCCATCGCCTTCATTCTGGCGTTCGTTGCGGCCCGACGCCGGTGGACCGTGCTGGTCGGAATGGGCGTTGGGACGCTGGTGCTCGCGGGGGTATGGAAGCTTGCCAGCGATGCCGCCGGCGCCGCTGTCGCCGGGACCTCGAGCGGTAACGATGTGGCGGAGCTGTTCAAGAACGAGTTCGTCGCGGCGTGCTCTGCCAGCTTCGGCCAGTGGATCGTCGCTGCTGCCGTCGCGGGAGCAGCGCTGGTAGCCACGGGAGTGGCTGTCCGGGTCGCCGGCGGCCGCAAACGGGGCAGGATTGAACACCGGTAGCATGGGAGCATGACCACCACCGCTGTCTCCGTTCCGATGCCATCCGTTCCGCGCAGGCGGCGTTCCCCGGAAGACGTCCTGGCCGCGGCCCCGGTCGCCGGTCCCAAAAAGGTCCTTCTGGCAGCCCCGCGCGGCTACTGCGCCGGCGTGGACCGT
>NZ_CAKKMM010000598.1:0-2958 GCF_918698205.1 Microbacterium sp. Bi128
GCCACGGGCATCGTGGCCGTCGGCTGGGCGGCCTTCCCCTTCGGCTGGGCCTTCGACCTCTCGGGCGTCATCGCCCCCGGCGGTGCGCTGGCGGCGCTGCTGCAGGCCACGGTCGGCTTCATGCCGCAGATGACGTGGCTGCAGGTCGTCGCCTGGGTGCTGTACGTGGCCGTCGTCGTCCCGCTCTTCGTCCGCGGCGTCCGGGCGAACCGCCGCCCGACCGCCCCGCGCACCCCTACGGACGATGTCGCGCCCACGCCGACGTCGCCGTCCCCGACTCCGGATGCCGCTCCCGCCGCGGTATCCGTTCCCCACCCGAACGGAGCATCATGAACTCGACTCGCCTCCTTGCGGCCACGGCTGCGGCCGGCGCGGCCGTCCTCGTCCTCTCGGGCTGCGTCGCCAAGACCGACGCGGCCGGCACCGGAGCCCTCACCGTCACCTCGACGGCGGATGGCTGCGACGTCTCGGCGGCGACCGCGTCCAGCGGCACGCTCGCCTTCGACGTGGCGAACAAGGGCGATCAGGTGACGGAGTTCTACCTGCTCGCCTCGGACGGTCTGCGCATCGTCGGTGAGGTCGAGAACGTCGCCCCCGGGGCGTCGCGCACGCTCACGGTCACCGCGCAGCCGGGGGACTACTTCACGCTGTGCAAGCCCGGCATGGTGGGCGACGGCGTGGGCCGTGCCGCGTTCGCGGTGACCGGCGACGCCGTCGAGATCACCGGAGAGGATGCCGAGCAGAAGCAGCAGGCGATCGACCTGTACGCCGCCTTCGTCAAGGATCAGGTCGGCCAGCTCCTGCCCGCCGTCCAGACCTTCGCCGCCGCGTACGAGTCCGGCGACGACGCCGCGGCGCGCGAGCAGTTCCCGCGGGTGCGCGCGTACTACGAGCGCATCGAGCCGATCGCCGAGGCGCTGGGCGACCTCGATCCGCGTATCGACTACCGCGAGGTGGATGCGGTCGCCGAGGGTCTGACCTGGACCGGCTTCCACCGCATCGAGAAGGACCTGTGGGTCCCGGCGCAGGACGCCCTCAACGCCGACGGTGAGACCCCCGCCTGGAAGGACTGGGCGCCCTCCACTCCCGCGCAGCGTGCGTCCTACGGCGACACCCTGATCGCCGACACGCAGCAGCTGTACGACTACGTGCACTCCGACGAGTTCCAGCAGACCCTGAACGCGCAGGGCGTCGCGGGAATCTCCAACGGCGCCATCGCGCTGCTCGACGAGGTCGCGACCGGCAAGATCAGCGGCGAAGAGGACTGGTGGTCGGGGACCGACCTCTACGACTTCGCGGCCAACGTCGAGGGTTCCAAGATGGCGTTCTCGCTCGTGCGCGATTTCGCCGAGTCCAAGGGCGACAAGGGTGCCTCGCTCGTGGCGCGGATCGACACCGGCTACGCCGACCTCGAGTCGGCTCTCGCGGCGCACGGTTCCGCCGAGGCGGGCTTCGTGACCTACGCGCAGCTCACCGAGGACGACAAGCGCCAGTTCACCGACCTCATCAATGCCCTCGCCGAGCCGCTGTCGCAGCTCACCGTCACCGTCTTGGAGTGAGATGAGCGACGACGAGAACACCCCGGAGGCCACGAACCCGGTCGATGACTCGGCGACGCCCGTCGGCGGGGTGTCGCGCCGCGACCTGATCGGTCTCGCCTTCGGCGCGAGTGCCACGAGTCTCATCGTCGGCGCGGGCGCGGGGGTCGTCGGGGGCGCCGCCTACGGCCAGGAGCAGGCGCGACAGGCGAGGGATGCCGTGGCCTCGGCATCCGGCATCCATCAACCGGGCATCACGACCCCGGTGCAGGACCACTTGCACTTCGCCGCGTTCGACATGATGGCCCGCACCACGCGGGACGACGTCGCCTCGCTGCTGCAGGACTGGACGTATGCCGCGACCCGCATGATGCAGGGGCTCGACGTCAGCGCGACCGGCGCGGTCGGGGGATCGCCCGAGGCGCCGCCGGACGACACCGGCGAGGCCCTGGGCCTTCCCGCGAGCAACCTCACGATCACGTTCGGATTCGGTCCGTCGCTGTTCGACGACCGCTTCGGCCTGGCCCGTCAGCGTCCGCCGGGGCTCGAGCGTCTGCCGGCCTTCCTCGGCGACGATCTCGACCCGGATCGCTCGGACGGCGACCTCTGCATCCAGGCGTGCGCCGACGACCCGCAGGTGGCCGTGCACGCGATCCGCAACCTCAGCCGCATCGCGTTCGGCCGGGCCCGGATCCGCTGGTCGCAACTGGGCTTCGGCCGCACCTCGAAGACGACGAGCGATCAGGCCACGCCGCGCAACCTCTTCGGGTTCAAGGACGGCACGGCCAACATCCTCGCCGACGACACCGCTGCGCTCGACGAGAACGTCTGGGTCCCGGCATCCGAGGGGCCGGCGTGGCTGGCCGGCGGGTCGTACCTCGTCGCGCGGCGCATCGCGATGCTCATCGAGACCTGGGATCGCACGCGTCTCGCGGAGCAGGACCGCGTGGTCGGCCGGGACAAGGCGCAGGGGGCGCCGCTGTCGGGCGGTGACGAGTTCTCCGTTCCCGACTTCTCGGCGACGGATGCGGCGGGTACGCCCCGTATCGATGCGCGCAGCCACGTGCGGCTCGCGCATCCCGATATGAACGGCGGCATCCGGATCCTCCGTCGGGGGTACAACTTCGTCGACGGGAACACCGACCTCGGCCGGTTGAACGCGGGGCTGTTCTTCCTGTCGTTCCAGCGCAGCCCCGACCGGTACATCACGCTGCAGCGCGCGCTGTCCACCGACGCGATGGGGGAGTACCTGAAGCACGTCGGTTCGGGGCTCTGGGCGGTGCCGCCGGCTCCGTCCGCCGGTCAGTCAGTCGGCGCGGGTCTGTTCGGCGCCTGACTCGGCTCCCCGCTGACGATAAACGCCGTGCCGAGTGAGACGCTCCGTGTCGTGGCGTGTCCCCCTCGGCACGCCGTTCATCGA
>NZ_CAKKMM010000599.1:0-2954 GCF_918698205.1 Microbacterium sp. Bi128
ATTCCGGGGATGAGGCCGAGGTCGGCTGACGCGGCCGGGGTGATGTCGGCGGAGAGCCGACCGGCACGGACACGGATCTGATCGCCGTGTGGCTCCAGGTCCGTGATGATCACTTGAAATGAGTTTCGCGGGCTGCCGTGCTCTTCGGTGAGGAACACCGATACCGCCGAGGGCGGAAAGACCGCCACTCCGTCCTGCCCGGGCTCGACGGACTCGTCCCGGTGGCCCGCGACGACCATGCCCTCGGCGGTGGTCACCCCGGCGTCGCTGACGGTGCCCGCCACCAGGTTCAGCCCGGCCAGCCCGGCGGCGAACCGGCTGCGCGGTTTTTCCAGGACTTCGCGGGTGGGGCCCTGTTCGGTGATCCGGCCGTCCTCGAGGACGATCACCCGGTCGGCCAGCATGAGGGCGTCGAGGATGTCGTGGGTGATGATGATGGCCCGGCGGCCGGCGAGGACGCGCTTGAGGAGCCGGCGGAGCAGCGGGGCGGCATGGATGTCGAGCGCGGCCATGGGCTCGTCCAGGAGCAGCAGGTCGGGGTCGGCGGCGAGGGCGCGGGCCACGGCCACCCGCTGGGCCTGTCCGCCGGAGAGCTGTCCGGGGCGCCGGGAGGCGAGGGAGCCGGCGTCGACTTCGCTGAGCCAGTGCCTGGCCGTTTCGCGGGCAGCGGCGCTGGAGGCGCCGGCGCTGCGTGGCCCGAACGCGACGTTGTCCAGTGCGCTGAGGTGCGGAAACAGGAGGGCTTCCTGGGCCAGCAGCGCCGTGCCCCGGGTGTGCGGGGCGCGCCAGATGTTGGTGTCCGCGCTCAGGTCGAAGAGGACTTTTTCGCCGATCGTGGCTTTGCCGGCATCGGGGCGCAGCAGGCCGGAGATGATCGAGAGGAGCGTCGATTTACCGGCCCCGTTGGGCCCGAGGATGGCGATTGTCTCGGCCGGTCCGAGGCTGAAGGAGACCTCGAAGCCCCGCGCGGCAAGGGTTGCGTCCAGCTGAAAGGTCACCGGAGTGCTCCTTCCGGTGCCACGCCAAGGCGCGGGCGCCGGTAGGAGAGACCGACGACGGCCACCGCCACGGCGACCAGCAGGAGGGAGAGCGCGACGGCGGCGTCGGCGTCGGTTTCGCGTTGCAGATAGATCTCCAGCGGCAGGGTGCGGGTGACGCCCTGCAGGCTGCCGGCGAAGGTCAGGGTAGCACCGAATTCGCCCAGGCTGCGGGCGAAGGACAGAACGGCGCCGGAGGCCAGTCCGGGGAGCACCAGCGGGATGGTCACCCGGCGCAGCACCGTGCCCGGGCGCGCGCCGAGGGTCGCGGCGACCGCCTCATACTTGTTGCCGGCGGTGCGCAGGGCGCCTTCGAGGCTGACCACCAGGAACGGCAGGGCAACGTACGTCTGGGCGAGGACGACCGCGGTGGTGGAGAAGGCGATCTGGATTCCGGCCAGTTCCAGGCTTTTGCCCAGCAGTCCCTGGCGGCCGAAGGTGTAGAGCAGGGCGATGCCTCCCACCACGGGAGGCAGGACCAGCGGCAGCAGGACGAAGGCCCGGAGCAGGCGCTGGCCCGGGAACGGGCTTCGGGCCAGGATGAGTGCGAGCGGCACGCCGAGGACGATGCAGGAGGCGGTGCTCGCCGCGGAGGTACGCAGGCTCAGGCCGAGCGCGGTGAGTGAGGATTCGGAGGTGATCAGCGGGATGAAGTCGGACCAGTTGACCCTGGCGACCATTGCCACCAGCGGCAGCAGGACGAAGAGTGCCCCTGCTGCCGCGATGGCGTAAATCCATGCCGGGATGCCTGTGTACCCGGTGCCGCTGCGCCTGTGCATGCCGCTTACGGGGTGCCGAATCCGGCGTCGCTCAAGACCTGCTTGCCCTCGCTGCCGGTGACCGCTGCGATGAAGGCAGCGGCGAGCTCCTTGTTCTTGCCCGTGCCGACCGTGGCGATGGGGTAGGTATTTACGGCCTGGTCCGACTCGGCGAAGGGGATGCCTCTGACCTTGTCTCCGGCGTTCTTGACGTCCGTAACGTAGACCAGCCCGGCGTCGGCCTCACCCGAGGTGACCTTGCCCAGGACATCCGTGACGGACGATTCCTCGCTGACCGGCGCCAGGGTGGTGCCGGTGGCTTTTTCGACGGTCTCGGCAGCGGCGCCGCAGGGAACCTGCGGTGCACAGACCACCACCTTCACGCCCGGTTTGGCGAGGTCGGCGAAGGAGCTGATCGATGCCGGGTTGGACGGCGGAACCGCGATCTCCAGGACGTTCGTGGCGAAGTTGGCCGGGGCGCCGTCGATCAGTTCCGCATCGGTCAGCTTGGTCATGTTCTTGGTGTCGGCGGAGGCAAAGACGTCGGCCGGGGCGCCCTGGGTGATCTGCGTGACCAGGTCCGAGGAGCCGGCAAAGTTCAAAGTGATTTTGGTGTCGGGGTTCTTCGCCTCGAAGTCGCTGGCCAGCTTGGTGAAGGTCGATTTCAGCGAGGCCGCGGCGTAAACGGTGATCGCTCCGGACAGCGTGGGGGTCTCACTGGCCCCGGCGCTGGAGTTGGAGCCGGTTCCGGCTGCCCCGGGTGTGCCGGCGGCACAGCCGGCCAGGCCTGCGGCCAGGGCGCCGGCCGCCAGCAGTGCGGGGACGTGCTTGCGCGCGGTCCTCATATGAGGCTCTTTCCGTGGGGCGTTTCGATGATGACGGTGGTGGCTTTGACCACGGCGGTCGCCACGGATCCAAGCTCCAGGCCCAGTTCCCGGACGGCTTCGCTGCTCATCAGGGACACGACGCGGAAGGGCCCGCACTGCAGCTCAACCTGTGCCATGACTTTGTCAGCGGTGATGCCCGTGACCAGGCCGACGAACCGGTTGCGGGCGGAGCGGCCTATCTTGGTGGGGTCATCGGGAAGCTGTGCCTGGTCGCGGGCCAGGTGGGCAAGTTCCAGGCCGTCCACGGCCAGCCGGCCGGAGTCATCCTTGAC
>NZ_CAKKMM010000600.1:0-2936 GCF_918698205.1 Microbacterium sp. Bi128
CTGCGGGAATTGCGGGGAATGGTGCCAGGGCACATGATTCACCCACCCGGGGTCGCGGTAAAACTGTGGCGCGGCATTGAAGAGGTAATAGGCGCGGCCCGGAAGGGTCAGTGTTTCGCCGTTGACCACCTCTGCCGGTAGCAGGCCCGAACCAGGTCCGCTGTCCAGCGCGGCGGAATCGGGAGCGTTTTCCACGAAAGTCCAGTCGTCTGAAAAAGTGAGCTGGGCATAACCGATGGAACTTGTAAGACCTCCCCATCCTTCCCATATGGCGGACACGCCCTTGTTTGGCGTGGAGGTGTGTTCACAGAGGCGGGAAGCCACTGCTGCCAGTGTGTCCGGTGCGAGGTTGCCGGTTAGGGGTTCCGAATATCGCCAGCCCTCGCTGTCCAATATCTCCTGACGGCTCGGTACTTGCCCAAGAAGTCGGTGGAATTGGGCCAATGGGTGCATCTTGGTCCCGAACGCACCCGCCACGTCAGACCAGCGGACCTGTTGCTCGTCGAGGGGGAAGACGTCCGTTCGGGGATGTCCGTACCAGGAGCCGGTGTCCTGCGGGCGGTCCCGCGCCACCGGATGAAAGATCCTGGCGTAGGCGGGGAAGCCCCGTGGCACCACAGCGTGCATGTCAAGCCACACGGTATCCATCAGAGGCTTGAGCCATTCACCGGGCGCAGCATTGGGCAACGATTCCATGGCGCCAGCCTAATAGCCGGCACGGGGCAACCCCGGGCAAGGGTTGCGAAACACAGCCGGATTGAAGCTGGCGCGACACCGTGATGGCGACCCAGTGTATGCAGTGTCCGTTGAGGGATCCCCTATCGAACGCAGGAGCGTACGTTGGGCCACCGGCTTACGGGCGGTTCTCCGAAGCATCTCCCGTGGGCTTGCTGAATGGATAATTGTCTTGCGTTTGTACGAGGGCCGTGAGGAACCAAAGTCGGCGAAGTAGCGCTTGTCCGCTACGGAAAACACAGGCACCGCTGTCCTTAGCGTGTACCGCCTTGGGCTGCAGGGCGGCTGACATGGTGGAGCAAGTATCCGTAGGCCAGCTCACGCCGATCCGGATCAGCGTTCAGCCAGGTCTGTGCGGTGCCACTCGGAAACTCCATAGAAACGACAGCACGAAGGTCTCGTGGTGTGTCGAAATCCCAAGTGCTCATCAGGGCGGTGGTGTGTGCTCCCTGGGCTGACCACCACTCCCGTACATAGTCTTCATGTCCCTGGGTCTCGGCAGCGGAACTGACTGCGAGGAGGTCGGCGAAATCACCGTTAGCTTGATCGTTGTCAATAACTACCAGCGTGCCGCCCGGACGCAGGACCCTCATAACCTCTGCAAGCCCAGCCGAGCAGTCATTTCCCGGTGTTGGAAAGAAATACGCAAATCGAGCGTGGACCACGTCAACTGACGCATCGCCGAGTGGGATATGTTCTGCAGAACCGTGAAGGACCCGAGCTTCCGGCGTTCGTGAACGTGCCCAGTGCAAGAGATCGACGTCGGGTTCGACCCCAAATACTTCCCGGGCGTGAGTCGCATATCCCGGAAGCCAGAATCCCGTTCCACAACCAAGGTCCAGAAGGGTCTTCCCGGCCCAGGGTGCGATGGCGCTGAGCGCATCCCAAACGATACCTTCGCGGTCCATGGCCGCATTTTCCAGCTCGTACAAGTCAGGGTTCTTGCCCTGATTCCAGGCCTTCACGAAATCCGTCAGCATGGCCCCCATCCTTGCACGTCGAGCATCGAACCTGCCCGGTGAAGGATCCTCTACGGGACGGTCTATGGTGCGGGTCCAGAGTGTGCACTTCTAATAGTCAATAATGAACGATAATCCCTTGCCCCGCGGCGAGACCCCCGGCGATATCGATTCAAGAAGGTAGTTTCTGATGGTTGATCGGTTCCAGGTAGTCCCCGCCAGCAAAGTCATCTTTCGACGCGGGGAGCTCGTTTTGCTTCAATTGCGCCAGGGCACCGGGTATATGGATGGATACTGGGCTACTGCTGCGGCAGGCCATGTTGAACCTGACGAGTCTGCTGCCCAAGCGGCAGTACGCGAGGCGCATGAGGAGCTCGGCGTGTCCATTGAGCCCGACCAGTTAGTCCCGTTAACCACGATGCACCGGTCGCAAGGAAACGGCCAGGCCATTGATGAACGGGTCGATTTCTTCTTCACATGCACAACTTGGGAAGGGGAACCTCAGATGATGGAACGTGGCAAGGTAGCCGATCTTGCATGGTTCCACCTTGATGACCTGCCTTCTGCCCTAGTTCCTCACGAGCGATACGTCATCGAACGTCTACGGATTGGTCTGGCGCCCATTATCGCCTTTGGCTTTGCCACGGCGTGAGCCAAGCAGGCCCACCAACTGATGCCCGATGTCATCGTGGGTGCCGGTTCGAGCGATTCGTAAAGCTACGCGTCCCAAGGCATGGGGCTTCGGGCCGCACACCCGGGTTGTCTTTTGCCTGGCCAATCCCGTCCGAACGAGCGGTTGCAAGGACACCGCTTGGGAGTGTTTGGATTTCTCAGTACTCGGAAACGCGCCGGCTTTATCGTTGCGCTGTAGTCCAGCGTTGCCCCCGTTAGCACTGCCCGCGCAGCATCGCTGACAAATAATTCCGCTCCAATGCATCCGTATCTAGCATCCGATTTACTGCCCACTTCTTGAGTGAATACGTACGTACTACCGCAACAGCCCCCAGCCTGGATATCGACCCGAGCGTGACCTCCCATCAACTCAAGCTGACGGATAGCCGCCGCGGTTACGACAAAGGGAGGGAGGACGGTCTCAGTCATGGCGGTCACTCTAATGGACCCCGGTATAGATCGTGACGGTACCCGCCGGACAAATCGTTGAAAACAGTCCTCTTGGAGGACGTGGACTCGGGTCTTCTGTAAACGACCATTCACGGGACTACACGGAGGCTGATCGCAACG
>NZ_CAKKMM010000601.1:0-2935 GCF_918698205.1 Microbacterium sp. Bi128
GCCGCCAGCGTGGTGGCGGCGGGAGCGGCCATCGTGGATTCGGACAACAACACTGACACCGTCTCCAGGAGTGCCGGCGGGCTGCTCGGGGTAGTCTCGGTGGCGCTGTCCTGGACCCTGGTCCAGACGCTGTTCACACTGCGGTACGCGGAGCTGTACTACGGCACGGGCACGAGGGCAGGCTCCCGGGTGGGCGGCATCGACTTCAACCAGAGCCGGCCGCCGCAGTACACCGATTTCGCCTACTTAGCCACCAGTCTGGGCATGACGTACCAGGTATCGGACACCGCGCTGCAGAACCATGGCATCCGGGCCGAGGCCCTCAAGCACAGCCTGCTCTCCTACCTCTTTGGGACCATCATTCTGGCAACCACCATCAACCTCGTAGTCGGCGTCGCCGCGTAGGGCGCCAGGCGTCAGGCCGCCGTCCGGAAGAACGTCCGGGTCACCGCGGCCAGCCGGTGCGGGTCCTCGACGCCGCACAGCTCGCGCGCCGAATGCATCGACAGCAGGGCGACCCCGACGTCGACCGTCCGGATTCCCAGCCGGGTGGCGGTCAGCGGGCCGATCGTCGACCCGCACGGCATCACATTGTTGGAGACGAATTCCTGGTACGGAATACCGGCGTCGGTGCACAGCCGGGCCCAGAGGGCGGCGCCGGCGGCGTCGGTGGCATAGCGCTGGTTGGCATTGATCTTCAGCAGCGGACCACCGTTGAGGACCGGCCGGTTGGCGGGATCGTGCCGCTCGGGATAGTTCGGGTGCACGGCGTGGCCGGCGTCCGCGGAGACGCAGAACGACGCCGCGAAGGCCTGCCGCCGCTGGCTTGCAGAGGCGCCGAGTCCGTCCGAGATCCGCACGAGGACATCTTCGAGGATGGGCCCGCACGCCCCGGACCGGGACGCCGAGCCGATTTCCTCGTGGTCGAAGGCGGCCAGCACGGCAATCGGCGCACCGTCCGGCACGGGCGTGGCGGCGTGCGCCACCAGCGCCGTGAGCCCGGCGTGCGTCGCGGAGAGGTTGTCGAGCCGGCCGGAGGCGAAGAATTCGCCCCTGGCGCCGAACACCGCCGGGGCCTGGGTGTCTGCGATGACGACGTCGTACCCGCCGATCTGCGCCGGATCCACCTCGGCATCGGCAACGCGGTCCGCAAGGAGTCCGAGCAGGTCCTCGCCGGCGGGATCGCCCAGGCCAAAGACCGGATTCATGTGCTGCTGCTTGTCCAGGGCCAGGCCCTCATTGACGGCCCGGTCCAGGTGGATGGCGAGCTGCGGGAAGCGCAGCAGCGGGCCGGTGGCCGTGAGGTGCTGCGTGCCGTCGCGCATGACGAGCCGGCCGGCGAGCTGGAGTTCGCGGTCCAGCCAGGAGTTCAGGAGGGGTCCGCCGTAGACCTCGACGCCGGCCTGCAGCCAGCCGAACTTGCCGGTGGTGGGCTTCGGCTTGAGTTTGAAGGAGGGCGAGTCCGTGTGCGCGCCGAGGATGTTGAAACCCGTGGTCGGTCCGGCGCCTGCCGGCACCACCCAGGCGATGAGGGCGCCGTCGCGGATCACGTAGAACTTGCCGGCGGCGGCCGCGGGCTCCGGCCAGGGCTGCAGTTCGTCCAGGCCGGTGAAGCCCGCCGCGTCCAGCCGGCGCGCGGCCTCGTGGACGGCGTGGAAGCTCGACGGCGACGCGCTGACGTACGCGCCGAGGTCCTGGATGTGCTCTGCGGCAGTGCACGGTGTGGGCATGGCTCCGAGTCTAGCCCGGCACGCTCGGGCCCCGGGGCCGGGGTGCCGGGCGACGCCGCGCCTAGACGGTGACGTTGAGACCGGCGGCGTAGCCCGCGGCCACCGAGCCGGTGATGGTGGCCAGCTGGTAGATGCCGCCGTCGTTGCCGAACACGTTGTCGGACTTCAGCGTGGTGCGGGGGAAGTTCTGCGCGCTGGATTCGTACCCGGCCGATGCGTAGACCTCCTTGCACGCGGCCTCGGTCAGCGCGATCTGTGACACCGCCAGGACCTGGCCGGCCGCCGTCGCATTGTTCATGGACTCGAACACTTCGAAGTGGATGTGCGGCCAGCGGCCGTTGTAGGCGCCGGGGTAGATGGTCTTGAACGTGACCTGGCCGTTGGCGTCGGCCTCCTGGACGCCGCGGAGGTAGTTCTCGTTCTGAAGCCCCGAGTCGTACATGGAGTATTTGCCCTCGCGGTCACAGTGCCAGGCGTACACCGCGGCACCGGCCAGCGGGGTGCAGCCGTTGGCGTTGTCGAGAAGGGTCAGCGTGACGGTCAGCGGTAAGCCCTCGGCTGTGCTGGTGGAGGTCCCGAAGCTGGATGTGATGTCCTGACGGACCACGCCGGATACCTCGAGGACGTTGGGTCCGTTGGAACCGTCACCGGGGTAGGGGCCGGCGGTTTCCTGCGGGATTTCGACCCCGCACTCGGCGATCGCCCGGGTGAGCGTCGGAGTGGCCGAGGCCGAGGCCGACGCCGACGCGGCCGAGGGCGCCGGGGCTGTTGCGGCCGAGGTCCCCGCGGCCGACGTCGAACTGCCGCTGGTGCCGCTGGTGCCGCCCGGGCTGCAGGCCGCAAGGGCTGCGGCCGTTCCCGCGCCGAGGAACATGCCCAGCGATCGGCGGCTGACGAGGGTGGAGAGATCGAATTCCAGGCCGCGGTCGTGGTTGGGGTGCGGCTCGTGCGGGGGCTGCGGCATTTTTGTCATGACCCCATCGAACCCGGCAGCGCTATGGGCTGGCTAGTCCCTTCCTGTGACGCGGCTGTGCCCCGGCACGCATGGACATGCCCTCCCCTCGGCCCGGGGATGCGGCTGTGCCCCGGCACGCATGGACATGCCCTCCCCTCGCGCCGGGCAGTGGACATGATGGCGCTATGTCCAGTGGTGGGCGCAGGGGGAGGGCATGTCCGGTGGTGCGGGACGGCCGCGGGGGCCTTCC
>NZ_CAKKMM010000602.1:0-2933 GCF_918698205.1 Microbacterium sp. Bi128
GGACAGGATCCCGTTCAGCGGCAGGATGCGGCTCGTGATGGCGCGCCGCTCCTCGTCGAGCAGGTGCAGCAGGGTGGAAAAGGATTCGTGCGTCCGCTGGTTGAAGAACTGCCGGAACTCGGCCTCCTGGGCGGGCAGCCCGTCGCTGACAATCGCGTGGTAGCGGGATTCGAACTCCCCCGCGGCGCCGATCGAGGTGCCGTGGTCCGCGGATATCGCCGTGCCCCACTCCCGGACGAAACCCTCGAAAATGCGGGTGAGGCGCTCCGAGGTGGCCTGCCCGCGGGACTCGGCGACGTGCAGTTCGGCCAGGAGCCTGGTGCGGACCTGGTTGGCGAGGTTGTCGAGTTCGTGCATCTCCAGGACGTCGCCGAAGCCGGTGAAGTACGGTTCCAGCGCGGCGACGCCGGCGTCCGACGGCGGTGCCTGCGCCAGCCGGGTGCGTGCGGCATCGAGCAGCGCACCAGCGGCGGTCATGCGCGCATCGAGGGCCTTGTACTCGCTTTGCAGCACGGCCGCGGATTCGGTGCTGGACTGGTGCTTGTGCCGCGCGGCTTCGATGCTGGCCCGCAGCGGTTCGAGGTCGGCCTGTGCGGCGAGGGCGTCCTTGAGGCGCTTCTCGATCCGGGCGAGCTCCTCGCCGGCCACGGCGGCCGACACCTGTTCCCAGGGCCGGTGGTCCTCGGCCACCCGGCGCAAGGCTTCAAGCTGCCGGGTCATGCCCTGGTGCGACTCTTCCCGGCTTTGCGCCAGCTCGGCGGCCTTGGCCAGCTCCTGCTGCAGGTCCTCAACCTGGGCCGCCACCAGTTCGAGCTTGGCGGCATTGTCGAACCCGAGGACGTAGTCCTGGCGGGATGTGAAGCGGTCATCCTTTTCCACTGTGTGGCGGTTGCGCTTGACCACACCGCCCAGGCTCAGGCCCTTGTCCAGGCCGGCGAGCTCGTCCGGGTTTTCCACACACGGGTAGGCGAAGTCGAGGGCAATCCGTTCGCGGAGCCAGGCGCTGGACTGCGCAAGCGCCTGGGCGTGTGGCCCGGCGGGCAGCCCGGCATCGGTGAGGAAACTGAGCTTGGTCAGCAGGTCGCGATCGGCCACGTCCTCGACGGCCAGCGCACCGCCGGCCAGGGGCCGGGAGACGTCCACGGCACGCAACGCTCCGCGCACGGAATGGTCGTTGAGGTAACGGGTGACTGCCGCGAAGTGCTCGCCCGGGACCAGCAGCGTGGTGGCCAGGCTCCGCAGCGCGCGCTCGGCAGCCGGGCGCCACTGTTCCTGGCCCTCGGCAAGGTCGATCAGCTCGCCGCCGAAGGGCATCTGCTCCTCGGGCACGCCCGTGGCAGCGGCAATGGCGCTCCGGTTTTCAATGCTCGACGGCGGCAGCAACGATTTGCGCGTCTTCAGCGAGACGAGCTCCTGCTGGGCCGCGGCGAGTTCGCGCTTCCGGGTGGCGTGGCCATCAAAGGCTTCGAAGCGCAGTTCCTTGAGCGCCTCGGAATCGTCCTGGAGCTCAGCCGAGCGTGCCGCGGCGTGCTCGTGGGCCTGATCCCAGCCGGCGGCCGACCACTGCAGTTCCAGCCCGGCGTCGGTCAGCGCCTTGCGGGTCGATGCCTCGACTTCCTGCCGGAGCTTGAGCCCCACCCGGGCGTTCTCCAGGGACTGCTCGATCGCGGAAATCGCGTTGCCGCCCTGGTTGTTGTACTCGCCCTCCAGCTGGCGCAGTTCCTTGGCGAAGCCGTCACGGACAGCGCGTTCGGCGGCCAGGTCCGTGGCCTTCGCCTGGGCCAGCTCCTTCAGCCGCGCCAGGGTCTTCTCGTGGACTGTGACCGCGAGCTGCTGCCTGTAAGCCTCGAATTCCTCACCTGTTAGGTCCCGCAGCCGGTTCGCGTCCAGGAGCGCCTGCGCGTATTCCTTATTCAGCCCGGGGACGGGGGCCAGCTGGTCGCGCTGCTGCCGGACGTCCTCGAGGCGCTGCCGGATGGACATGAGGTTGCTGAATTCCTCGACGACGTCATCCGCCGCGGCCAGCGTGGCAGGGGCATCGAGGACCTGGTCGCGGAAGAAGGTGTTGACGCTGCCCCCGAGACCCTTGCCGGCCTGGATAACGCGCAGCAGCGGAAGGGCCTGATCCGAATTGATGCCGAGAAGCCGGCGGAATCGTTCGGCGAAGGCCTTGTGGACGTCGAAGATCTGGGCGTCCGGGAAGATCGCGTCCAGCGCAGACTTGGTGAACCGCTTCTCCGCGATGCCCTCGATCGCCGCGAGGTCCAGCGGCTTGTTATCGATCACGTAGTACCGGCCGACGCTGGATTCCGTGCCGTTCTTGGGCAGGTCGAAAAGCGCCGAAACCGTCACCCGCGTGCCGGCGGCGTTGTCGAACGTCAGCGCGACGGCGGACCAGGTCGCGCCGGGGCGCTGGAACGCACTCGCCGAGCCCTCTCCCACGGCCTTGTCGCCTACCTTGCCGCGCATGTACGTGAACGTGGTGCGCTTGTCCTCGACAGCGCCGCCTGCCCGCTGTGCAGCCGCTTCGTTGGAGCGCGGACGGGCGTCGAAGACCCGAAGCATGGCATCGAACAGCGTGGACTTTCCGACGCCCGAATTGCCGGTCAGCAGTGTGCCGTTGCGGTCCACGTGCATCGTGTGGGCGCCATGGAATGTGCCCCAGTTGACCACCTGGACCAGGGCCAGGCGCATCTGGCCGGGGTTGGTGAGCTCGCCCATCGGCAGCATGGTTGCGATGCTCACTTGGTCTCCTCGGCTTCTTCAGTGTGGCTGGGTGACGACGACGGCGATGCCGGGTCACCTTCGGTGGCGGCATCGGCGTCGTCGTCCGGGTCGTCCTCCGCGTTTGCCACGGTGTCTGTGTCGAGCTCCAGCAGCGGCTCCGTGCCCGACTGGTCTGTGCTGGCTGCCACCAGGGCTTCGATTTGGGC
>NZ_CAKKMM010000603.1:0-2932 GCF_918698205.1 Microbacterium sp. Bi128
CTGCTGCCGGGCTAAGCGAAGGACCTCGGGTACGAGACCCCGGATGCCGCCCGCCAGGCCGTGCAGACGACGATCCTGGGTTCGGAGCTCGCGGGCGTCTCGTACGACCGGTTGTTCGACTACTACGCCGACGCCGAGACGTGGGGGACGGGCAACGCCTGGAAGATCCTCGTCGACGACTACGTCACCGTCAGCGACGGCACGGGCATCGTTCACCAGGCTCCGGCCTACGGTGAGGACGACAAGCGCCTCGCGGATGCCGCGGGCCTGCCGACGATCATCTCGCTCGACGACGGCGGTCGGTTCCTGTCGGCCGTCACCGACGTGGCGGGGGAGCTGTGGATGGAGGCGAATCGTCCTCTCATCCGCCTGCTGAAGCAGCAGGGGCGTCTTCTGCGCGAAGCCTCCTACGAGCACTCGTACCCGCACTGCTGGCGCTGCCGGAACCCCCTGATCTACAAGGCGGTGTCGAGCTGGTTCGTGCGCGTCACCGACGTCAAGGACCGTCTGCTCGAGAACAACGAGCAGATCACCTGGGTGCCCGAGAACGTCAAGGAGGGCCAGTTCGGCAAATGGCTCGAGGGCGCGCGCGACTGGTCGATCAGCCGCAACCGCTACTGGGGCTCGCCGATCCCGGTGTGGAAGAGCGACGACCCGAACTACCCGCGCGTCGACGTGTACGGTTCGCTCGCCGAGATGGAGGCCGACTTCGGCCGCCTGCCGCGCAACGCGGACGACGAGGTGGACCTCCACCGCCCCTACATCGACGACCTGACGCGTCCGAACCCCGACGACCCCACGGGCCGCTCCACGATGCGTCGCATCGAGGACGTGCTGGACGTGTGGTTCGACTCCGGCTCGATGCCGTTCGCGCAAGTGCACTACCCGTTCGAGAACCACGAGTGGTTCGACGAGCACGCGCCCGCGGACTTCATCGTGGAGTACATCGGGCAGACCCGCGGCTGGTTCTACGTCATGCACGTGCTCTCGACCGCCCTGTTCGACCGCCCCGCGTTCACGGGCGTCTCGTGCCACGGCATCGTGCTCGGCAACGACGGGCAGAAGATGTCCAAGTCGCTGCGCAACTACCCCGACGTGCGCGAGGTGTTCGACCGCGACGGCTCGGATGCCATGCGCTGGTTCCTCATGTCGAGCTCGGTGCTGCGCGGCGGCAACCTCGTCGTGACGGAGGAGGGCATCCGCTCCGGCGTGCGGGAGTTCCTGCTGCCGATGTGGAACGCGTGGTACTTCTTCGCGACGTACGCGAACGCCTCCGGGACCGAGGGGTACGAGGCGCAGTGGCGCACGGACTCGACGGATGTGCTCGACCGCTACATCCTGGCCCTCACCGGCGACCTCGTGCGCGACGTCGCGGCCGATCTCGAGGGCCTCGACTCCACGACGGCGGCCGAGCGCCTGCGCGACTTCGTCGAGGTGCTGACGAACTGGTACATCCGCCGGTCGCGCGACCGGTTCTGGGTGGGCGTCACCGACGATCCGACGAGCCGCGAGGCGTTCGACACGCTGTACACGGTGCTCGAGACCCTCACGCGCGTCGCGGCGCCGCTGCTCCCGCTCGTGACCGAGCGCGTGTGGCAGGGCCTCACCGGCGGCCGCAGCGTCCACCTCGAGGACTGGCCGGATGCCACGGCGTTCCCGGCCGCGGCCGACATCCGCACCGCGATGGACACCGTGCGCGACGTCTCGAGCGTCGCCAACGCCCTGCGCAAGCGCGAGGGCAAGCGCGTGCGCCTGCCGCTGCCGCGTCTGACGGTCGTGACCCCGGATGCCGCGGGCCTGGCGCAGTTCGAAGACCTCGTGCGCGAGGAGCTCAACGTCAAGGCGGTGTCGCTGGTGGAGTTGAGCCCGCAGTCGTTCGACGACTTCGGGCTCGCCCAGCGTCTGGTCGTCAACGCCCGCGCGGCCGGTCCGCGACTCGGGAAGCGTGTGCAGCAGGTCATCCAGGCGGCGAAGTCCGGCGCGTGGGCCGAGACCGACCGCGGGATCGTCGTGCAGACCCCCGACGGCGAGGTCGTCCTCGCGGATGGAGAGGGAACGCTCGAGACCGACGCGTCGCGCCTCGCCGAGGGCGAGGCCGTCGCACTGCTCGTCACCGCCGACGGATTCCTCGTGCTCGACACGTCGACCACCCCCGAGCTCGAGGCCGAGGGCCTGGCGCGCGACATGATCCGTGGCATCCAGGACACCCGCAAGGCCGCCGGCTTCGACGTGAGCGACCGCATCTCGCTCACGCTGACGTTCGACGACGCCGAGGACGCCGCGGCCGTGGCCCAGGCCTTCGACGTCGCCGGGGTGGCATCCGAGACCCTCGCCGAAGGCGTCGTGCTCGCGAGCCGCACCGCACGGCTCATCGAACGGGGGACGGTCCTGGCTCCGGAGTTCGAGACCGTGATCGCCGCGAAGACGTACGCGAACGCCGGTGCCGTGACCGTCGCGGTCGCGCGCACGGCGGGAGGTGCCGCGTGAGCGACCGCAGCCGGGCCGACGCCGTCTACGCGGCGCTCCTGGAGCGCCAGGGCGAGCAGTGGGTGCAGCCCCGTATCGAGCGGACCCGGCGCGTCCTGGAGCTGCTCGACGACCCGCAGCGCACGTACCGCGTGATCCATGTCACCGGAACGAACGGCAAGACCTCGACGAGTCGCATCATCGAGAGTCTGCTGCGCGCCCTCGGGCTCCGGACGGGCCTGTTCACCAGCCCGCACCTCGAGCGGTTCACCGAGCGCATCCTCATCGACGGCGAGCCCGTCGCGGATGCCGCGATCGCCGACGCGTGGGACGAGATCCAGCCGTTCGTGCAGATGGTGGATGCCGAGCTCGTCGCCGTCGATGACGCGCCGCTGACGTTCTTCGAGCTCCTGACGGTGCTGGCGTTCGTCGCGTGCGCCGATGCGCCGATCGACGTGCTCGTGCT
>NZ_CAKKMM010000604.1:0-2927 GCF_918698205.1 Microbacterium sp. Bi128
CGTCCCTCCCGTCGTCGTGCCGCGGATGGCTCCGCTGCGCGGGGGAGTGCAGCGCTATGGCGAGGCGGTCGTACGGCAGATGCTCGGGGCGAACTACGTCCGTGACGAGCCCTACGAGCCCCCGACGAGGTTCAACTGATGTACGACGGCATCGTCCAAGACCTCATCGACGAATTCGGTCGGCTGCCCGGCATCGGGCCCAAGTCGGCGCAGCGCATCGCCTTCCACATCCTCCAGTCGCCGACGTTCGACGTCTCCCGACTGTCGACGCTCCTCGGCGAGATCCGTGAGAAGGTCAAGTTCTGCGAGGTCTGCGGCAACGTCTCCGAGCAGGACCGCTGCTCCATCTGCCGCGACCCGCGTCGTAACGAGGCCCTCATCTGCGTCGTCGAAGACGCCAAAGACGTCGCCGCGATCGAGCGCACCCGAGAGTTCCGCGGCCTGTACCACGTCCTCGGCGGCGCGATCAGCCCCATCGCCGGCATCGGTCCCGACGACCTGCGCATCACGCAGCTCATGCAGCGCCTCGCCGACGGCACGGTGCAGGAGGTCATCCTCGCCACCAACCCGAACCTCGAGGGCGAGGCGACGGCCACGTACCTGAGCCGGCTGCTGCACACCCTCGAGATCCGCGTCACCCGCCTGGCATCCGGTCTTCCCGTCGGCGGCGACCTCGAGTACGCCGACGAAGTCACCCTCGGCCGCGCGTTCGAAGGACGCCGCACGCTCTGAACGGCGGCGGCGGGCGGACGGCGCGCCGCACGCTCTGCGCCCCGGCGGCCGGACGGCACGCCGCACGCTCTGAGCCCCGGCAGTCCGACGCTGCGCGCCGCGCCGCCGCCACCGTCCTGGTGAGACGTCCGAAGGTGCGCGGCGCGAGGCGTCGCCCGCAGGGGTGATCTGCGGGTGAACCCCGAGCGTTGAGCGCCCGTGTACCCGGTGTTCATCCGCCGATGGACCTACGGATACCGCGCCACGGCACTTTTTGCCTACGGACTGCAGTCCGGGTGCCCGACCCTTCAGTTCTGCGGCCGTCAGACAGGGGTACCCGTGAGCGAGACGCTCTCCGATCGCACAGTGCGGCGCGCGCGGATCGTGTTCGACACCTTCCGGTCGATCCACGATCCGCGGCTCAGCGCGTGGTTGCTGTTCCGTTCCCACCTCCTGCCCGAGTGGTCGATGACCGCCGGCAGCCTCGGCGAGAGCACTCCCGAGGCCGCCCTCACCCCGCTCGGCGTGTTCGGAGTGTGGCGCCTGCTGGCCACGAACAACCGCGAGCTCGCTCGGTGCGCCCGGGTCTTCGCATCCCCGCGGGCGGCGTTCGACGCCGTGGTCGCCGAGCAAGCCCGGGTGGAGGAGATGACGGTGACCGCCGTGCGGGGACCGCAGTCGACGACACACGGATGGGTCATCCGCCGCGGCGATCGTCCCGTGCTCACCGCGGCGCGTTGGTACGAGTCGGCGAGCGAGGCCGCAGCTGCCGGCCGGGCCGCCAGCAACGCCCTCGGCACGGCCGAGATCGCCCAGGGCGTCAGCATCGGCACCGCTTCCGGGCGACGCACCCGCGTCGTGATGAACACCCCGTGATCGTGGCGCCCAGCCTCGTCCTGTCCTGCGCGGGATCGTCGTGACGACGGGTCCGGGCCTCATCGCCGGCCGGTTCCGCCTCGAGGGACTCCTCGGCTCGGGTGGGACGGCATCGGTGTTCGCGGCCACGGACACGCTCCTGAATCGCCCGGTGGCCATCAAGCTGCTGCATCCGCACTTGTCCGAGAGCGAGGCTCTGCGCGAGGCCTTCCTCGTCGAGGCCCGGCGCACCGCCGCGGTGTCCCACCCGGGGATCGTCGAGGTGGTCGATGTCGGCACCTTCCAGGACGGTGCGGTCACGATCGCGTGGATCGCCCAAGAACGGCTGGAGGGAACGACGCTCGCCGAGCACGTACTCGCCCACGGTCCGCTCGGTGCCGCGGCCGTCCGCGGCATCGGCGTGACGATCCTCAGCGCCCTGGAAGCGGCCCACGCCGTCGGCCTGGTCCATCGCGACGTCTCCCCGGCCAACGTCCTCGTGCGTTTCGAGGGGGCCGAGCCCGTGCGCACGACCCTGCTCGACTTCGGTTTGGCGGATGCCGCGGGCCGCGACGCGCGCGGAGACGACGTCCTGCGCAGTTCGGCATCGGCGACCGCCGGGGTGGTCGGAAATGCGCAATACGCCTCGCCCGAGCAGTTGCGCGGCGAGCCGGTCGGCGTCCGCGGCGACGTCTACCAAGTGGGCGGTCTCCTCTACTTCGCCCTCACCGGACGGGCACCGTTCGAGGGCGGCGACCGGGATGCCGTGGTGCATGCGCAGCTGTCGGCGCCGCCGCCCGTGGCCTCGGTGCGCGCCCGCGGGGTGTCACCGGCGCTGGACCGCGTCCTCGTGCGGGCGATGCTCAAGGACCCCGCCGACCGCTTCGCCGACGCGGCCGAAATGCGGCGCGCGCTGGAGGCCGCGGCGCCGGCGCCGGCCCCGGAGCACGCGACCCGCGTGCTGCGCCCGGTATCCAGCGTCGCCCCGATCCTCGCCCCTGCCCCGGCGGCCGACACGGGCGCCGTCGACACCCCACGCCCCCGCGGCGACGGCCCGGGCTGGGCGACGGCGGCGGTCGTGATCGCGGTCCTCGCGCTCGTCGCGGTGGCCGTTCCCCTCATGGCCACGGCGGGGCGCCCCGGACCGGGAGCGGCGCCCACCGCGACGGCATCGTCGTCGAGCACTCCGGAGGCCTCGCCCACGACTCCCGTTCCCCCCGCCGCGGTCCCCGACGACGCGGTCGTCCCCGACCTGGGTTCGCTCGAGCAGACCCTCTCGGCGATCCAGGCCGCCGGGCTCGTGGCGGGCGCGGTGACCACCCAGGACTCCTCGCTCGCGGCGGGCACGGTGATCTCCGCCG
>NZ_CAKKMM010000605.1:0-2919 GCF_918698205.1 Microbacterium sp. Bi128
GTGGTCCACTCTGCGGGGTCGACACGGACGGCCTCTTCAACCTGGGCCGGGGTCATGTCCAGGCCCTTGAGGTCGATCGCGTCAGCGGTGGGGACGAACCCGATGGGGGTCTCCACGGCGTCGGCCTTGCCCTCGAGGCGTTCGATGGCCCATTTCAGGACCCGGGCGTTGTCACCGAATCCGGGCCAGGCGAATCCGCCCTCGGAATTGCGGCGGAACCAGTTGACCAGGAAGATCTTGGGCAGCCGCTCCGGGTTGGCCTTCGCGGAGAGGTTGACCCAGTGGTTCAGGTAATCGCCTGCGTCGTAGCCGATGAAGGGCAGCATGGCCATCGGATCCCGGCGGACAACGCCGACGGCACCGGCTGCCGCGGCGGTGGTCTCCGAGGACAGGGTTGAGCCCATGAAGATGCCGTTGGACCAGCTGCGCGCCTCGGTGACCAGCGGGATGGTGGTCTTGCGGCGGCCGCCGAACAGGATCGCGGAAAGCTCCACGCCGTCCGGGTTGTAGTACTCCTCGGCCAGCATGTCGATCTGGTCGATCGGCGTGCAGAAGCGGGAGTTCGGGTGGGCGGCCGGCTTGTCCGAATCCGGGGTCCAGGAGTTGCCCTGCCAGTCGGTCAGGTGCGCGGGTACCTCGTCGGTCATGCCCTCCCACCACACACCGCCGTCGTCCGTCAGGGCGACGTTGGTGAAGATGCTGTGGCCCTTGGCGATGGCGCGCATCGCGTTGGGGTTGGTGCCCCAGCCGGTGCCCGGAGCCACGCCGAACAGGCCGGCCTCGGGGTTGACGGCGCGGAGCTCGCCTTCCTTGCCGAACCGCATCCAGGTGATGTCGTCCCCGAGGGTTTCGACTTTTCAGCCCTCGATGGTCGGATCCAGCAGGGCGAGGTTGGTCTTGCCGCAGGCCGACGGGAAGGCGGCGGAGATGTAGTAGTTCTTCTGCTCCGGCGAGGTCAGCTTGAGGATGAGCATGTGCTCGGCCAGCCAGCCTTCATCGCGTGCCATCACCGAGGCGATGCGCAGGGCGTAGCACTTCTTGCCGAGCAGGGCGTTGCCGCCGTAGCCGGAGCCGAAGGACCAGATGGAGCGCTCCTCCGGGAAGTGGACAATCCACTTGTCCGGGTTGCAGGGCCACGGGACATCGGCCTGGCCGGGGGCCAGCGGGGCGCCCAAGGAGTGCAGGGCGGGGACAAAGAACGCGTTGGTCGCGGTGATCTTGTCCAGGACCTCGGTGCCGATGGTGGCCATGATCCGCATGGAGGCGACAACGTAGGCGCTGTCGGTGATCTCGACGCCGAACTTGGGGTCTTCGGCGTCGAGGTGGCCCATCACGAAGGGGATCACGTACATGGTGCGGCCGCGCATGGAGCCGGCGAACAGGCCGTGCAGCTTTTCCTTCATCTGCGCCGGGGCCATCCAGTTATTGGTGAAGCCTGCGTCGTGCTCGTTCTCGGAGCAGATGAAGGTCTGCTCTTCGACGCGGGCCACGTCGGCGGGGTCGGAGAAGGCCGCGAACGACTTGGGGAAGAGGTCCTCGTTGAGGCGGGTCAGGGTGCCGGCGGCAACGAGCTCGTCCGTCAGCCGGGTGTTTTCCGCTTCGGACCCGTCAACCCAGTAGATCCGGTCCGGCTGGGTCAGTTGAGCTACCTCTTCTACCCATGCCAGTAGACCGGCATGTGTGGTGGGTGCTTTTTCAAGCAACGGCAGTCGCGCCAGATCTCCCATTACGATTCCCTTCCTCGGGTTCAGTGGTGTGTCCTAAATGCTAGGGCTCGGCAGGGGGCCTATTTCGGGCCCGGACGTGGGATGACCGGGGCCGAGCAAATTAAAAACCGCGGAAATTCAAGGAACTGGCCGGCCATCATCCCTCCTTTTTGTGACTAAGGTCACGTAGACCGGCCTAGTCAGCTAGATTACACCCGCTTCGATTTGTAACTGGGCCCGGGCTCGCGTAAAGTAATTCGAGGTTCGGGGAGAGAGAAGTTCTCCAAGAGCCGAGAATGCGCCCATAGCTCAGCTGGATAGAGCGTCTGTCTACGGAACAGAAGGTCAGGGGTTCGAATCCCTTTGGGCGCACAGATGAAGATCCGCCCCGGTTCACCGGGGCGGATCTTTTGCTTTAACCGCCGGATGCCCTAGGCGCCAGGGCGCCGGCCCGGCTGCTTTAGGCGCGGCCGCCTTAGGCGCCGGCGCGGCCGCCTTAGGCGCCGGCGGCAGCTGTTGGGCCGGAGCGGCCCGGCAGCAGGTCTCAGGCCGTGGACCGGACGATGATGTTGCGGATGTCGTCGAAATGCGTGCTGAGCCGCTCGGAGGCGAGTGCCTTGTCCGCCGTTGCGACAGCCTCATAGATCCCCCGGTGCACTGCGGCCGTTGCCTGCAAGTCGACGGCGTACGGCCCGCCGAGTTCGAGGTGGATACGGCGGTAGACCTTCCAGAAGACGTCCATCAGGCTGATCAGCAGGTCGTTGTTCAGCGGCTCGAAAAGCCTGCGGTGGAACTCCGCGTCGGCCTCGATGAACGGCTCCCCCGCGTCGGCCAGCGCTTCCATGCGGTTCACGGACTCCTCCACGGCGGCCAGCTGTTCGGCGCTGATCCGGTCCATGGCGGCGCCGACCAGGCCGGATTCGAGTGCCTGCCGGACCTCCACGAGCTGCAGGGCTTCCTCGCCCTGGTGGCGCAGCGACAGCCGGGCGCGGAAGGTGAGCCCGTCGGTCAGGGCCTCGAAATTGCTCGGCGCCACGAACATGCCGAATCCGTGGCGGATCTCAATGACACCCAGCGCCTGGAGCGCCTTCAAGGACTCCCGCAGGGTGTTGCGGCCGACGCCGAGTGCCGCCGTCAGCTCGTTTTCGGTCGGCAGCGGGTCGCCGGGAACCAGGTCGCGTTCCAGGATCAGCTCCAGGATGTCCGACTGGAG
>NZ_CAKKMM010000606.1:0-2913 GCF_918698205.1 Microbacterium sp. Bi128
GGTCAGTGTTTGCCCGGGCGGGGCTGCCGGGACCTGGAACCGGAGCACGGTCGTGGCGTCCGGTGAGCCGTAGACCGCCAGCGAGCCGCTGGTGCCGAAGTCCGTCGTGGGCGCCGACGCGGAGGTGTAGGTATCCGCCGCACTCTCCACCGCCAGCCCCGTCCGCACCGCAATGGCGGCGGGGGCGGAGATGAACGTCAGTAAGAGCGCCGCGGCTCCGGCAGCGCTAAACCAGCGGATACTTGTCATCAGCGGCCCTTCGACTGGCCGGAAAGACAAAAAATACCGGCTTGGTGACGTTCCCTAGGGGTACTTTGTCATCCCGTGCCTGCCTGAAGTCAATGGGCAGGCCCGCCAGGAAGGGCGTTTGGACGCCAAACCAAAGGTTTTCCCCAGATTGGGCCGGAATCCCGCCGGGCCGCGGCGGAGCGCCAGCGGGCCGCTCAAAGCCCCGGGCGCAGCCCGATCGCGGCAAAGACGGGCGCCATCTGCCGGGAGGTCGGCAGCGACGCGATCACGATCCCGTCGAGTTCGCCATAGAAGGCTTCGCGGGCCCGGGCCAGCGCGGCCCGGAGCCGGCATTCGGTGATGAGCGGGCACGTCCCGCCCGTGGCAATGCAGTCGGCCGGGTCCATGCGGGTGTCGAGTTGCCGCAGCAGCTGGCCGACCGTTGCGGTCCGGCCGGCGCTGCTCAGCCGGGATCCGCCGTTGCGGCCGCGTTCGACGTCGATCAGGCCCAGTGCGCGCAGCTTCGCCATCGCCTTGCTGACGTGGTTGTACGGCGTGCCGACAGCGTCGGCGATGCTCTGGGTGGTCAGGAGCCCGCCGTCCGGAGCGGCCGCGAGCACCAGCAAAGCGCGAAGGCTCACATCGGCGAACGCATTGATCTTCATATCCCCAGCCTAAGGGCGGTCTAGTCCACCCAGACGGCGGGCTCGTTGGTATCGGCGGCCAGCTGGCCGAACTCGAGTTCGTGCGTCCCGGCATTCGCGGCGTAGGGCAGCACGGCGGCGAACAGGGAGCCGTCCTGGTGCTCTGCCGCGACGTGGATGGCGTCCGAGTCTTCCTCGAGCAGCGTAATGTCGCAGACGACGGCGGCGGCCCGGAACTCCTCCCGGTGCTGCCGGAGCAACTCGTGGAGGTCCCGGATCATGGCGTCCGCGTCGAAGTCGGCGTCCGATCCGTCGCTCGCGTCCGCGGGTGTGACTGCCACCAGCCGGACTTCGCCGTCGTTCTGCACCACCAGGGCGAAGGGCAGGAAGCCGCCGTTGCGTTCCAGCTGCTCCTGCGCGGCACCGACGCCGGTGCCGAGCAGGTTCTCCAGGTCCGTGGCGCTGGCGTCCGGCACGGACTCGCGCCAGGATCCGGTGTTGGCGGATTCTTCCGGGTGTACTGCCACCGCTAGCCCCGGACCAGCGCCAGGACGCGGTCGCGGACGCGTTCCATGGTGGCGGCGTCCGTGGCTTCAACGTTGAGGCGCAGGAACGGTTCTGTGTTGGACGGGCGCAGGTTGAACCAGTAGCTGCCGTCGGTGGCGATGAAGGTGCTGCCGTCGAGGTAGTCGATCTCGACGTCCTCGTCGTGGAAGTCCTCGCGGACCCGCTCGACCGCGGCGGCCTTGTCCTCGATTTCCGAGTTGATCTCACCGGATGACCGGTACGGCTCGTATTCGCGGCCGAGTTCGGAGAGCGGGCCCTCCTGTTCGCCCAGGGCGGCGAGGACGTGCATGGCGGCCAGCATGCCGGTGTCCGCATTCCAGAAGTCGCGGAAGTAGAAGTGGGCCGAGTGTTCCCCGCCGAAGATGGCCCCTTCCGCGGCCATGACGGCCTTGATGAAGGAGTGCCCCACGCGCGTGCGCACGGGCCGGCCGCCGTGGCGTTCGACGAGTTCGGGCACCGCGCGGGAGGTCAGCAGGTTGTGGATGACGGTGGGCGTGTCTTCACCGAGGCCCTGGGCGCGGGCGATTTCGCGGCGGGCCACCATGCCGGTGATGGCCGACGGCGAGACAGGCTCGCCCTTCTCGTCGATCACGAAGCAGCGGTCGGCGTCGCCGTCGAAGGCCAGGCCGATGTCCGCGCCGTGTTCGACGACGGCGGCCTGCAGGTCGCGCAGGTTTTCCGGTTCCAGCGGGTTGGCCGGGTGGTTCGGGAAGGATCCGTCGAGCTCGAAGTACAGCGGCACGATCTCCAGCGGAAGCTTGGGCAGCAGGGCATCGCCAAGCACGGCCGGGGTGGTGAGGCCGGCCATGCCGTTGCCGGCATCCACCACAACCTTCAGCGGCCGGGAACCGCTCAGGTCCACCAGGGAGCGCAGGTACTCCGCGTAGCCCTTGAGGACGTCCTGCACGCCAATCAGGCCAGTGCTGCCGGCCGCGGGGATGGCGCCGGCGTTGAGGTATTCCTCGGCGCGGGCCTGGATTTCCATGAGCCCGGTTTCGGAGGAGATCGGCACGGCACCGGCCTTGGCCATCTTGATGCCGTTGTATTCGGCCGGGTTGTGGCTCGCGGTGAACGTGGCGCCGGCGGCGTTGAGGGCCCCGCACGCGTAGTAGAGCTCGTCGGTGGAGATCAGGTCCAGCAGCTGGACGTTGGCGCCGCGGGTGGCTGCGCCGTTCGCGAAGGCTTTGGCGAACTCGGGGGAGGAGGGGCGCATGTCCCCGCCCACCAGCACGGTCTGCCCTGTGAGTTCCAGGACGTCGACGAAGGCGGCACCGACGGCTTCGACGATCTCCGCGGTGATGGATTGCCCCACGATTCCGCGCACGTCGTAGGCCTTGAACGAGGTCGAGAGGTCAAAAGTCTTTGTCTTGTCCGTAGTCACGCGTCTTATCTTACGTTGCGGCCCTGACGCGCCGGCCTGTCCCCGCCCTCGTCTACACGCCGGATTGTGCACATAGCGGGTACCGGCTTCGTG
>NZ_CAKKMM010000607.1:0-2909 GCF_918698205.1 Microbacterium sp. Bi128
TGGCCGAGGCCCATGCCCGCGGCTTCCGGGTGATCATCGACCTTCCGCTGAACCACACCTCCGACCAGCATCCGTGGTTCCAGGAGTCACGCAAGGACCCGGATGGTCCCTTCGGCGACTTCTACGTGTGGAGCGACACGGACGAGAAGTACGAAGACGCCCGCATCATCTTCGTGGACACGGAGGAATCCAACTGGACCTTCGACCCCATCCGCCGGCAGTTCTTCTGGCACCGGTTCTTCAGCCACCAGCCCGACCTGAACTTCGAGAACCCCAAGGTCATTGACGCGCTCTTCGACGTCGTGCGGTTCTGGCTGGACCAGGGCATCGACGGCTTCCGGGCGGACGCCATCCCGTACCTGTTCGAGGAGGAGGGCACCAACTGCGAGAACCTGCCGCAGACCCACGAATTCCTCCGCCAGCTGCGCCGGATGGTCGATGAAAGCTACCCGGGCCGCGTGATCATTGCCGAGGCCAACCAGCCGCCCGCCGAAGTGGTGGAGTATTTCGGCACCGAAGAGGAACCGGAATGCCACATGGCGTTCCACTTCCCGATCATGCCGCGGCTGTACTACGCGCTGCGGGACCAGAAGGCGTCCCCCATCATCGAGACGATGAAGGACACGCCGGACATTCCCGAAGGTGCCCAGTGGGGCACGTTCCTGCGCAACCACGACGAACTGACGCTGGAAATGGTCACCTCCGACGAACGCGCCGCGATGCTCGGCTGGTACGCGCCGGATCCGCGCATGCGCGCCAACATCGGCATCCGGCGCCGGCTGGCCCCGCTGCTGGATAACTCCCGCTCCGAGATCGAGCTGATCAACGCCCTGCTGCTGTCCCTGCCGGGCAGCCCGTTCCTGTACTACGGGGACGAGATCGGCATGGGGGACAACATCTGGCTCGAGGACCGTGACGCGGTCCGCACCCCGATGCAGTGGAACCCGGACCGGAACGCCGGGTTCTCCAGTGCCGACCCGGGCAAGCTGTACCTGCCGGTGATCCAGTCGCTGGTCTACAACTACAGCATGGCGAACGTGGAGGCCGAGGCCGCACATTCGGGGTCCCTGCTGCGCTGGACCCGCCAGATCCTGAGCGTCCGCAAGAACCACCCCGCCTTCGGGCTCGGCGGATTCAAGCATGTGGAGGCTGACCACGACGTCGTCCTCGCTTACCTGCGTGAGCTCCCGGAAGGCAACACCGCCGGCGAGGACGCCGAGACCATCCTGTGCGCCTTCAACCTCTCACAGCACCCCGTGGCTGCCACGTTGCGGGTGCCGAACTTCGCCGGCCGCGGCCTCCGGGACGTCTTCGGCGGCCAGGCCTTCCCGGCCATCGGCGATGACGGAACGCTGACGCTGACCCTGGGCAGCCACGATTTCTTCTGGTTGCGGATCCGTTCCGCCGCCTCCAACCCGGCATCCCCGTTCACACAGGCGATGCCCGTCCTGTCCATCGAGGGTTGAGATGACGCGACCAGCCCTTGCCCCGGCCTTGAGCGGACTGCTTGGCGCCTGGCTCCCGCGCCAGCGATGGTTCCCTGTCAAGACCGCCGAGTTCACCTTCGAACCGGCGGGCGGCCTGCGCCTTGAGACCGCCGCCGGCGGGGCCACGTTCGAGGTGTTGCTGGTCGCGGTGTCCTACCCCACGCCCGGCGGCAGCCGCACCGACGTCGTCCAGGTGCCGCTCAGTTTCCGGCCAGAACCCCTGCCGGGGGCAGAACGCGCGCTGATCGGCGAACTTCCCGGCACCCGCGCTGATGCCGCCCACCAGTGGGTGTACGACGGCGTCCACGACGCCTCCTTCGTCGCCGCCTGGCTGGAGCTCATGCGGCACGGCGCAACGACGCCGTCGGGCAACGCCACCGGCCACCTGGTGGAGTCCGGCTACCGCCTGCCGTTCGCAACAGGCAAGGTCAAGGTCCTCTCGGGCGAGCAATCGAACAGCTCGGTGATCGTCGACGACGAGGACGGCGGCACAGTCGCCATCGTGAAGTTCTTCCGGGTGCTGTCCGAAGGGCAGAATCCCGAGGTTGAAATCGGTGCGGCGCTGACTGCGGGACACACCGCGGAGGTCCCGGCAACCCTTGGCTGGGTGGCTGGCGAGTGGGAGGTGCCGGCGGCGGCAGCAGGGGCGGAGCCATCAGATGCCCGCCGTCCCGCCACTGTCCGTCCCGCCACTGTCCGTCTCGCCTCCGGCGAGCTGGCTGTGGCGCACGAATTCCTCGCCGGCGGACTCGATGCGTGGCGGCTCGCCGTGGACGCGGCCAGCCGGGGGATCGGGTTCGCTGCAGAAGCCCACGCGCTGGGCGCGGCCACGGCCACCGTGCACCGCCGGCTCGCCGAGGCCCTGGGCACAGCCGCCGAATCTGCGCCGGGGCAGGACATCGCGCCGGGAGTAGCCGAGCGCGTCCGTCAGTCCTGGGCCCAGGCCGGCCAGGCCGTCGGGCCTTACGAAGAAGCGCTGAACGGTCTCCTCGGCCGGCTCGAGGGCACCAGCGCAGGCCCGCTCCAGCGTATCCATGGCGACCTCCACCTCGGGCAAATCCTGCAGGTGCCCGGCAGCATGGTCCCGGGCGAGCCGGGGGGCCCCCCGCGCTGGGCCATCCTCGACTTCGAGGGCGAGCCCCTGCGCCCCATCTCCGAGCGCAACTTCCCGGACGTCGCCCTTCGCGACGTAGTCGGCATGCTGCGGTCCTTCGACTACGCCGCCGGAGCCGCGGTCCGCGAAAACCCCGGAGCCGTGGTGCCCGGGACCTGGGTGGATGACTGCGCTGAGGCCTTCCTGGCCGGCTACGCCGACGTCATTCCCGGCAGCATCGACCGCGACTCGCCGCTCTTTGTGGCGCTGTGGCTCGACAAAGCCCTCTACGAAGTCATCTACGAACTAAGGAACAGGCCGGACTGGCT
>NZ_CAKKMM010000608.1:0-2909 GCF_918698205.1 Microbacterium sp. Bi128
GTGGCGAACGTGAGGTTGTCATTGGAAAGATCCTCTTCTCAGCGGCAACGCTGCGGTCAGGCCGGTAGAACTGGTGTTACCAGTGTGACAAAAGTTATTTCTGTTACAAATGTGATCTATGTGAATCTCTCATGAATTGGCAATTAGCACAAGAACCGTTTGACATTCCGCAAACCCGTTTCCGGTGGAGTGTCGCCCGAAAGTCGCTCCAGGGGAGTCCCCCGGTGAAGCCGGGCGGCATTCCGGCGCGGCGGGACCGGCCATGACCGCAGCGTGAATTCTGCGGATGCCGACTAGGCGGCGGGGCACCGGCCGTGGCAATCTTTATGCGTGAGTAATGTAGAAAGCCTCGTGGGCGAATGGCTGCCCCTGCCCGATGTCGCACAGCTTCTGAACGTATCTATCACCAAGGTCCATGCATTGCTGGACGAGCGTGCGCTGGCGGCCGTGAGAATCGGCGACCGGCGCATCCGGTCCGTGCCTGCGGCTTTCATCCAGGACGGGCATGCGGTGGAGAGCCTGAAAGGCACCATTGTTGTTCTCTCAGACGCCGGATACTCGGATGAGGAACTGATCAACTGGCTCTTTACGCCGGACGATTCCCTCCGCGGCCGGCCCATTGACGCCCTGCGGGAAGGGCGCAAGACCGAAATTCGCCGCAGGGCGCAATCACTGGCCTGGTAAAAGCAGACCGGCAGCAACTGCGCCGGCAGCATCCCCCGGACGTGCCATGACGGGCCGTGCACAGCGCAAGCGCCGTGCACGGCCCGCCGCGTTTCCAGGCACCGTTTAAAAAGGCGTTACTGCCGTGAGGGCCGGGTTAAGCGGCGCGGCTGACCGTGGCCTCTGCCAGCCTGCGGAGCGCGGTTTTGGGCAGCTCCTGAAGCGGCAGCAGGTCCAGGGCGGCGAAGGCGGCCTTGCCGAACTCCTCGATGAGCACTTCCGTGGCCTGGAGTGCGCCGCAATCCACGATGATCCGCCGGATCTCCTCGATGTCCGCGTCGCCGAGATCGGGGCTGCCCAGCTTGGCGTCGATGAACTCTGATTCGGCCGCCGAGGCCTGGTCCAGGGCGAAGGCCACCAGGACCGTGCGCTTGCCCTCACGGAGATCGTCCCCGGCAGGTTTGCCGGTGGTGACGGGGTCACCGAAGACGCCAAGGACATCGTCCCGCAGTTGGAACGCCTCACCGAGCGGCAGCGCGAACGCGGAATAGCCGCGCAGCAGCTCGTCGCCGGCGCCGGCCAGGGCGCCGCCGAGGGCGAGCGGGTGTTCGGTGGAGTATTTGGCCGACTTGAACCGGATGATGGACTGGGCCCGGCTGACGGCCCCGGCGCGGTCCCGCCGGGGCCCGGCGACCTCTTCCAGGATGTCGAGGTACTGCCCGGCCATGACTTCTGCACGCATGAGGTTGAAGATCAGCCGTGCCGGGCTGCCGGAGGCGGCACGGTGTCCGATCTCCGTGAACGATTCCTCGCTGAAGGACAGGCAGAGATCCCCGGTCAGGATCGCTGCCGCGTGGCCGAACCGCTCGCTGTCCAGCGCCCAGCCCTGGGCCTCGTGCAGTTCAATGAACCTGCGGTGGACGCTGGGTCCGCCCCGGCGGGTGTCCGAGCGGTCAATGATGTCATCGTGGATCAGGGCCGCGGCCTGGAACAGCTCCAGGGCCGAGCCGGCGGTGACCACCTCGGCCGCGCCGGCTTCTCCGCCGGCGCCGCGCCACCCCCAGTAGCACATGAGCGCCCGCAGGCGCTTTCCGCCCGTGACCAGGTTTGAGATCGAGCCCATGAGCGGATCGATGTCCTGGGAGATCGAGGCCATGATGGCCTGTCGGCTGGTCAGGAACTCGGTGAGCTTGCCGGCGACGGCGGCCACGTAATCCGCCTGCTCGAGCCGCAGCTGTTCGGCGAGACTCACTTGACGGACTCGGCAGCGACGTTCGCACCGATCGTGAACGTGGACACCCCTGTTGTCTGCATGACGGAGATGTTCACGGTTTCGTTGTCCCCGCGCAGGAAGTCCTTGGAAGGCAGGGCACCGACGGTTTCCCCGGGTACGGGCTTGAATCCCTGCGCCTGCAGCCCCTTGGCGTAGAAAGCCAGGACATCGGCGGCCGGGGCGGTGATGCTGCCGACCAGTGCCGCGGTTGCCGGCACCGTGGTTTTGTCGAAGCTGCTGGAGACGACCTGGGCTCCTGGCATCAGCGGCAGGAGTTTCTGCGGGAAGCCGGGTACGAGGGCGCCGACCGTGGCTGACGTGCCGGGCTCCGCGGAAGGGCTGGGGGGAGCCGTGGTGGAGGACTGCGCAGAGGCGTCCGGGGTCGACGCCGGCGACGCCGCCGGGCTCCCGGTGCCGGCAGGCGTGCATGCGGCCAAGGCCAATAGCGCGCCAGCCGCCGCGATGGCGGCTGCGGCACGTTTGCGCTGTCCAAATACCTTCACAGGGACTTTCCTCCTGGGGTTGAAGCGGAATCAGCCTCCAGTTTAGTCAGTCCCCGGGCATAGGATTGAAGACGTGGGGCCGGACGCAGAGAATCAGCAGGGAGCACAGAGGAATATGCACCCCAACGGGCCCTCGAATGCGCAGTCCCAGATCCAGCCTGCCGGCAGCCTGGGCGGGGACTCACTGCTGGAACTGCGGCGCAGCAGCATCATGCACGTGGACATGGACGCCTTCTTTGTCTCCGTGGAGTTGCGCAGCCGGCCCGAGCTGAAGGGAAAGCCCGTGATTGTGGGCTACCCGGCGGACCGCTCCGTGGTGCTCTCCGCATCCTATGAGGCCCGCGCCTTCGGCGTCAGATCGGCGATGCCCATGGTGGTGGCGGCGCGCATGTGCCCCTCGGCTGTCACCATCGAGCCCCGCCACAAGCTGTACTACGAAGTGTCCGGCCAGATCATGGCAATCTTTGGTT
>NZ_CAKKMM010000609.1:0-2895 GCF_918698205.1 Microbacterium sp. Bi128
GGTTCAAGCAGGCGCCGGGCCGGACGTTCGTCGCAGTTGCCTCCGACACCGGCGCGATTCTTGGCACCGGCGAGCTGCACCCCAACCAGGGCGGCGGCGGCAGCCATGTGGCCAACGCGGGTTACATGGTCCACCCGGGCCAGGCCGGCCGCGGACTGGCCCGGGCCCTCTGCGCCTATTCGCTCGACGCCGCGCGCGACGCCGGTTTCCGGGCCATGCAGTTCAACGCCGTGGTGGAAAGCAATGTCCGGGCCGTGGCTGCGTGGAAATCCATGGGTTTCGAGGTGCTCGCGACCATTCCCGAGGCGTTCAACCACCCTGAACTGGGGTACGTGGGCCTGCACGTGATGTACCGAAAGCTGTAGGGTAGCCGGCCCGGTGCCGCGGGCCCGCCGGGACGCTGATGTTGGCGGGCCGTTAAGGCCCACGGGCAGCTACGGCCCGCCGTGCCAGAGACGGCCCAGTTCCGGGAAGGCTGCTTCATAGCCGGCCAGCAGTTTTCCGGCGAGGTCATCCGAGTCCACGAGCGGATGCCTGGCGAACGCGGCGAGGGCCGCCTCCCGCCGGCCGGTCGTCGCCGCCTCCACCACGAGCCGTTCGACGTCCTTGACGCGCCGCAGCAGCTCCAGTTGCGCCGGTCCCGGGCGGTCCTGCGGGACCGGCCTGGCGCCGTCGGGCGTCACCCGGCACGGAACTTCGACGACGGCGTCGGCCGGCAGCCCCGGGACAGCCGGCACCACCTGTGCCCCGGACCCAGCGCCGCCCGCTTCCGGGCCGGCGGGCGCCGCTTCCGGGCCCGCGGCCCCGGGGGAGGTGACGGCGTTGCGCGTGTTGAGGATCAGGTCCGCCGGGCCGCCGCCGGAGAGGGCGCGCATGGCCGCCAGCGCCACCCGCTCGTAGCCGCCGCCGGCGAGGTCGGTCTCGTCGCGGCGTTCGCCCGAGGTGCGGGCCTCCGCGAGGTAGCCCTCCTCGCGGGACCTGCGGGCATCCTCCCACAGCGCAAAAGCCTCGGCTCCGGCGGCAGCCAGACGGGGATAGAGTTCGGCCTGCTGCCGGGCGATCGATTCCCCCCTGGTCTGACCTGCGGCGCGCATGCCTGCCACCGCCCGAACGGTGTCGTAGTAGTAGAAAAGATATTCATTCGGCAGGCAGCCAAGGCTGGCCAGCAACCCGGGCGGGAACAGCCGGCCTTCCTCGAATTCCGACAGCGCCGCAGGGTTCGCGAGCAGTGCCGGGAGGGCGTCCCGGCCCCCGGCCCCCAGCCGGTACAGCCAGCCGAGGTGGTTCAGGCCGTAGTAGCCCACGCCGTCGAGCGTGCCCTCGGGCAGCGCGACGCCGGCGGCCCGCGCCGCGCGGTGCACCAGGCCGCTGGCGGAGTCGCAAATCCCGATCACCCTGGGGCCGAGCACGGGGACCATGGCCTCCGTGACCATGCCGGCGGGGTTGGTGAAGTTGAGCAGCCACGCCCCGGGGCAGCGGCTCCGCATTTCCTCCGCGAGCCGCAGCATCGGCGGAATGGAGCGCAGCGCGTAGGAGATCCCTCCGGCGCCGGTGGTTTCCTGGCCTAGGAGTCCGAGGTCCAGGGCGATCCGCTCGTCGGCCGTCCGGCCGGCGGTGCCGCCGGGCCGGATGGCGGCGAAGACCATGTCGGCGCCGTCCAGGGCCTCGGAGAGCGAGGACACGGCACGGATCTGCGGGCCGGAACCCTGCGGGCCGGAACCCGGCGGGCCGGAACCCGGCGGGCCCAGGGAGGCCAGGACCGCCTCGATGGCCGCCAGCCTGGCGGGGTCGACGTCGTAGAGCACCAGCTCCCGCACCAGCCCCGCGAAAGGCCCGGCAGAGAGCGCCCGGTAGACCAGGGGGACGCGGAAGCCGCCCCCGCCGGCGATCGTGAGCCGCATGCGGACAGTCTATTCCCCGCCTTGTTCGCCGCCGGTTTGGGCCCCGCTTTCCCCTGGTATCCCTCGACGGCGGTACGGCGTAATGTGCCGTATATGGACGCGACCCCGGCGCGGCGATTTGATCCGCTCTCTGCCGTCCGCAGCCCGGCCGCGGACGGATTCGACTTGCTCCTGACCGGGACCGTGTTCCAGGACATCATCTTCACCGGGCTGCCCCACGCGCCGCAGCCCGGCACGGAAATCTGGAGCGACGGGATGGGCAGCTGCCCCGGGGGCGTCGCCAATCAGGCCATCGCCGCCTCCCGGCTGGGACTGCGGACCGGTCTTGCCGCCGTGTTCGGCGATGACGGCTACGGTGACTACAACTGGAAGATTCTGGCCGCCCAGGAACACGTGGACCTGTCCCTGTCCCGGCGTGTTCCGGGCTGGCATTCGCCCGTCACGGTGTCCCTGAGCGTGGAGAAGGACCGGTCCATGGTGACGCACGGGCACCCGGCGCCGGTGACTTCCACCGAGCTGGTTGGATGCCCGCCGCCGGCGCTCGCAGCCGTTGCGGAGCTGGGGGAGGAACTCGAACCGTGGGCTGTCGACGCGCACAAGAACGGCGTCCAGCTGTTCGGCGATGTCGGCTGGGACCCCACCGGCGTGTGGTCCTCGACCCGGCTGGACCACCTGAAGTATTTCCACGCTTTCATGCCGAACCAGCACGAGGCCATGAACTTCACGGGCTGCGACGACCCTTGGTCCGCCCTGTACTCGCTTGCGGACCGGGTTCCGGTGGCGGTGGTCACCCTCGGCGCCCAGGGATCCATGGCCGTGGATTCGGAAACGGGGGAGGAGGAGTGGGTCCCGTCCCTGCCGGTCCGGGCCTACGATCCCACCGGCGCCGGTGACTGCTTCGGTGCGGCCTTCATTGTCGGCTCCCTGGCCGGCTGGCCGCTGGGAGACCGTCTCCGCTTCGCCAATCTGTGCGCCGCCCTGGCCGTCCAGGAGG
>NZ_CAKKMM010000610.1:0-2893 GCF_918698205.1 Microbacterium sp. Bi128
GTGGGGGCGGGTGCCGACGGGTCGGCGATCACGCCGCCGTTGGCTCCGGCCTCACCGGTGAGCGCGAGCGGCGCGTTGCGCGCGAGCGCATCCCACAGCACGGCGGCGGAGGCCTCGTCGGGCACGACGCGGTTGGGGTCGGCGGGGTCGTCGAGCACGGGGAACTGCACGAACGTGATGTCGTCGAACGGGACGTCCTTCAGCGTGTAGGCCAGCTGCGCGATGCGGATCGGGTCGGCCAGGCTCTCGCTGGGCGTGGTGTTGTTCACCGCGGTGTTGGCCAAGCCGATGAGCGTGCCGGGGTTGGAGAGCACCTCGTCGCTGCGGAGCTTGTTCACCAAGCGCGACAGGTACTGCTGCTGGTTGCCGATGCGGGCGAGGTCGCTGCCGTCGCCGATGCCCTTGCGCGTGCGCAGGAACGCGAGGGCGTCGTAGCCGGTCACCACGCGCGGACCCGGTTCCCAGTCGATGCCCGCGTCGGGGTCGTCGATGCCCTCGCCACCGATGCACACTTCGACACCGCCGATCGCGTCGGTGATGTTCACGACGTTGCCGAAGCTGACCTTCGCGGCGAAGGGGATGCTCTGCCCGCTGAGCTCGGACACGGTATCGGCCACGCACGTCAAGCCGCCGTCCTCGTACGCGCTGTTGATCGGGGCCTTGAACGCGCCGCCGAACACCGAGCCGTCCGGGGCGGTGCACTCGGGGATCGTCAGCTGAAGATCACGGGGGAAGGACACGACCGTGACCCGGCGGGGGTTGGTCGAGACGTGGACGAGCATGTTGACGTCGTTGCGCGTGCCCTCGTTCTCGGGGTCGGAGCAGCGGGCCCCGAAGGCCTCGCGCACTTGGTCGTCGCATTCGTCGGTGCCGACGACCAGCACCGAGAAGGGATCCGCGTAGGCGCTCAGCGCCGGTGGCTGTGCCGGGGCGTCCTTGAGGGGCACGGCCGCCTCCTGCAGCCTCTTCGTCAGCGACCAGGCGTAGAAGCCGCCGACGGCGACGGCGGCCACGACGACGACCGTCACGACGATGGCGAGCGCCTTCGCTCCGCGACGCCAGCCCGAGGTCGGCTGACGGCGCGCGTGCTGGGCCGGGGGCTGCGTCATCCGGGTAGTCAACCACGCCCTCCCGGGAACGGACCGCGACACGGGGCGGCCGATGCGCGACCGGCCGCCCCGCGGTGCTCTACTGGCCGCCTTCGGTGAGGGTGACCTCGATCGGCGTGTACGCGCCGTCGACGCTCACCCCGTCCTCCTTCAGCGCGGCCAGGGCGGCTTCGATGTACTCGTTGGAGTAGGCCGATGCCGGGGGCTCGGCCGTGATGAGGTTGAGTCCGTCCTGGTTGACGGCGGCCATCGCGCCCTTGACGGTCTTGTCCCACGCGGCGGAGTCCACCACGCCGAAGTCGCCGCCGGTCCAGATGAGCTTGTTGACCTCGTTCATCTGCCACAGCTGGTGGACGGGGCCCACGGGGAACGCGCTCACGCCCGGGGCGGTCGCGGCCGCGTACGTGATGTCGGCGGCCTCGGTGGGGTTGTCGCGCGCGAACACCCAGCCCTTGATGACGGCCTTCAGGAATCGCGTGGCCGCGTCGGCGTACGCGGGGTCGTCCGCGAGGCGCTTCGTGTCGGCCCAGATCGCGTCCTGCAGCATGGCGCCGGCGGTGTCCTCGTACGAGATCACGTCGATGTCGTCCATCGTGTAGAGCTTCCCGGTGGCGGGGTTCACGGTCTCGAGCAGCTGCGCGAGCTCGTTGTAGGTCATCGCCTGGGCGGCATCCACGTCCTTGTCCAGGAGCGCGTTCATCGAGAAGTCCTGCGTGGTGATCTGCACGGTCGAGGCGTCCAGACCCTGGTCGGCCATCGCGGCGAAGATCTCCCACTCGTTGCCGAAGCCCCACGAGCCGATGCGCTTGCCCTCGAAGTCGTCGACGCCCGTGATGCCCGAGCCCTTCCACGACACCTGGGTCGTGCCGGACTTCTGGAACACCTGGGCGATGTCGGTCAACTCCACGCCCTGGTTCTCCATCGTGCCGAGCACCTTCGGCACCCACGCGACGGCGAAGTCGACGTCGCCCGCGACGAGGGCGTCCTGCGGCACGATGTCGCCGCCCGAGGGGACGACGTCGACCTCGTCGAAGCCCTCCTCCTGGAAGTACCCCTTGTCGAGGGCGACGTAGTAGCCGGCGAACTGCGCCTGCGGCAGCCACTGCAGCTGCAGCTTCACCGAGGTCAGGGGCGTGAAGTCGCCCTCGGAGTCGGCGGGCGCGCTGGAGCTTCCGGCGCAGGCGGAGAGGGCGAGGGACGCGACGGCGATCCCCGCGACCGCGCTGAGGGCGCGGCGTGTGCTGTGTGTCATGGGTGTCCTTTCGGGTGCGGGTGGTGCGGCGTGGAGCGGGTGGAACCTGTTCTGTCGAGGGCGGGTGGAAGGGATGCCGGTCAGGCCGGCGGACGCCCCGCGCCCAGGCGACGCGAAACGACGCGTTCGAGCAGCGAGGTGACGAGGAAGAAGACGAGGCCGATCACGATGCCGCCGCCCACGAACGCCCACGCCAGGGCGGCGCGTCCGGATTTGGCGTAGGTCGCGATCGCGGTGCCGATGCCGTCGGCCGGGCCGCCGAAGTACTCGGCCACCAGGGCGGAGATCACCGCGAGCGATGCGGCGACCCGGATGCCGGTGAGCAGGTACGGCAGGGCGACGGGCAGGGTCAGGAGACGGAACGTCTGACCGCCGGTGGCGGCGGTGGCGCGGAAGAGGTCGCGCTGCACGGGGCGGGTCTGGCGGAGTCCGCGGAGGGTGTTGACGAACACCGGCACGAAGGCGGCGATCGCGGCGACGGCTTGCCGGCCGAACTGGCTGGAGGCGCCGAACATCGTGTTGAGGATGGGGG
>NZ_CAKKMM010000611.1:0-2892 GCF_918698205.1 Microbacterium sp. Bi128
GACGGCTACAGCGCGTGGGTGCCGGGCAACTCCGGCGGCGAGAGCGAGACGATCATCGGCGAATGGCTCGCGAGCCGGAAGCCCGGGAACGTCGTCGTGGCGACCAAGGTCAGCACGCACCCCGAGTTCCGCGGCCTGTCGGCGGCGAACGTGCGCGCCGCGGCCGAGGCGTCGCTGACGCGACTGGGTATCGACGCGATCGACCTGTACTACGCGCACTTCGACGACCCCGAGACGCCGCTGGAAGAGACCGTGGGAGCTTTCGCCGACCTCGTCTCGGCCGGGCTCGTGCGCTACGTCGCAGTCTCCAACTACAGCGCCGCGCGCATCCGCGAGTGGATCTCGCTCGCCGAAGCAGCCGGAGCCGACCTGCCCGTGGCGATCCAGCCGCACTACAACCTGGTCCATCGCACCGCCGTCGAGAGCGAGATCGTCCCCGTCGCCGAGGAGTTCGGCCTCTCGCTCGTCCCGTACTACGCGCTGGCCAGCGGATTCCTCACGGGCAAGTACCGGACCACGGATGCCGCGGGCGATTCGCCCCGCGCGAGCGGCGCCGCGAAGCTCGCGACGCCGGCGGGGCTGGCTCTCATCGACACCCTCGAGGACATCGGGCGCGCGCACGAAGCGTCCATCGCCACGACGGCGCTCGCGTGGCTGCGCGCCCAGCCCACCGTGGCGGCGCCCCTCGCGAGTGCGTCGAAGGTCGAGCAGGTCGCCGATCTGGTCGCGAGCATGTCGCTCGACCTCTCCCCCGACGACCTCACGCGGCTCGACGCCGCGTCCCGCCCCGCCCAGGGCTGAGGAGCCCCGGCGGGGTCGTGCGGCGTCGCGCGGCCCCGCCGTCGGGGAGAATGAGGGGGTGAAGCTCCTCGTCGCCGCCCACGCGTCCGAATTCGTCGCTTTCGAGCCCGACATCCCCGGCTTCGACCGGCTGCTCACCGGCGTCGGCAAGATCCCGGCCGCGTACGCGCTAACGCGTGCCCTGTGCGAGGGCGTGTACGACGAGATCGTCGTCGTCGGCACCGCCGGTGCCATCGACCCCGAGCTCGAGGGCGGCATCTACGACATCTCCGCCACGATCCAGCACGACGTGAAGGGCCTGGACGGGACGTTCGGCGAGCACGTGTACCTGCCCGCCCGGGTGGACATCGCCCCCGAGGGCGTCGTCATCGCCACGGGCGACCACTTCGTGGACGACGCCGAGGCCGTGGCGCTCATCCGCGGCCTCGATGCCCGCATGGTCGACATGGAGTCGTACGCGCTCGCCTGGGTCGCCCAGCAGTTCGACGTGCCGATCCGCATCCTCCGCGCCGTCTCGGACCGCGCTCAGGACGGCGCGACCGAGCTGTGGGATGACGTCGTCGAGCGGTGCAGTCATGAGCTGCGGGCGAAGTTCCGCGAGCTCTACGGCGTCTGAGAGCCGTTGCGGGCCCGACCCGCGAGGTCGGCGACCCCCACGATGAGCGCGAGACCGAGGAACACCCCGACCGCGATCATGCCGGTCGCGTAGGCGTCGTGGAACACCACGAGCGTGTCGCGGTCGCCCTGCTCGCGGTAGACCGTGGCATAGAACAGGGCCAGGGCGATGGCCGTGCCGACGGCCGTGCCGATCCGCTGGCCGAGCTGGCCGACGGATCCGGCGACGCCGCCGCTGGACACCGGGATGTCGGCGAGCGTGAGCGTCTGATTCGGTGAGATGACGAGTCCGCCCGCGAACCCGCCGACCACCATCACCGCCGCCATCGCCCACGGCGTCCACTCGGGCGGCGTGATCAGCGCGACCAGGGCCAAGGCTCCGGCCGTGGCGACCATGCCGAGGATGCCGGCCACGACCAGCGGGCGTCCGAGACGGGCGACGAGGTTGCCGCCGATCCACGAGCTCCAGGCGGATGCCACGGCGAAGCCGATCGTGACCATGCCGGCGAAGACCGGCTCGAGGCCCAACCCGCCCTGGAGGAACAGCGTGCCCAGCAGGAACATCGCCGGGACCGCCGAGAAGTACGCGGTCGAGATCAGCACGCCGTTCCGGTACGACGCGAGCGAGAAGATCGAGAAGGGCATCAACGGCATCCGCCCGCGATCGGCGTAGCGGCGTTCCCAGAAGACGAACGCGGCCGCGAAGACGACCGAGGCCACCAACAGCCACCACCGCCGGGGATCGTCGTCGGGCGATCCGGTCGTGAAGAGGAACGGCCACATGAGCGCCACGATCGTCAGGGCGAAGAACACCACCCCGACCGGGTCGAGGTCGAGGGCACGGTGCGACTTCGTGCGGGTGTCGGGGAGCAGCCACGCCGCCAGGACGATCACGACCGCGACGAGGGGGATGTTGATCCAGAAGATGAGCCGCCAGCCGTCGGTCGGACCGCCGAGGGCGATGAGCAGACCGCCCAGCGTCGGGCCGAGGGCCGTGGCGATACCGATGGTCGCACCGAACAGGCCGAACGCCCGACCGCGCTCCTTGCCCTGGAACAACTGCTGCACCAGACCGAGCACCTGCGGCATCTGGATGCCGGCGGCCACCCCCTGCAGCAGTCGTGCCGTCAGCAGAATCGTGGTGTTCGGCGCCAGCGCGCACGCGAGGCTCGTGACGAGGAACAGCGACAAACCGACCAGGAACAGCACCCGACGCGAGCGCAGGTCGCCCAACCGACCGGCGGGCACGAGCACGAGTCCGAAGGTCAGGATGTAGCCGGACACCACCAGCTGCAGCTCGGTGGGGCCCGCGTTCAGGGCAGCCTCGATCGAGGGCAGGGCGACGTTGACCTTCGTGAGGTCGAGGATCGTCAGTGCGGCAACGGAGACCGCGATCCAGTAGGCACGCCAGCGGTGGCGGGACGAGAGGTCGATGTCTCGTGTGGGCGGGTGCGGGGACGTGCGTTCTTCTGGCAT
>NZ_CAKKMM010000612.1:0-2878 GCF_918698205.1 Microbacterium sp. Bi128
CCTTGGAGGAGGCGGTCCGCGGCGGCCGCGACACCGATACTGTTGCCGCCATTGCGGGAGGCCTGCTGGGTGCTGCCTACGGCTACACGGCGGTGCCTTTCGAGTGGCGGAGGCGCCTGCACGGATGGCCCGGGCTGCGGGCCCGCGACCTCATGATGCTTGGCATGGAGCTGGGCCGCGGCGAGGGCCGCCGGCCCGGATCCTGGCCGCGTGCCGAGCATCAGGACTACACGATGTGGAGCCGCACCGATGCGCTGGTCCAGCACCCGCACGACGACGGCGTCTGGCTGGGCGGTGTCGGTTCGCTCGGGCGGGTGGCCGAGCTGGAGATCGACGCGGTCGTGTCGCTGTGCCGGTTGGGGACTTCGGATGTAGCGAGTGTGGCGCCGGAAGACCATGCCACGTTCTGGGTTGTCGACTCGCCCGTTGAGGAGGACAACGCGCACGCCGCGTTTGTGCTGGGCGACGCGGCAGCCGCCGTCGAACGCTTCCGCGCGGAGGGCAAGACGGTGCTGTTGCACTGCGTCCGGGCCGAGTCCAGGACGCCTACCGTGGCGGCGCTGTACGGGGCTCGGGCGGCGGAGATTTCGCCGCTGCGGGCGCTGGAGGATCTGCGGTACGTGTTGCCCGAGGCGCGCCCTAATGGGTTGTTCATGGAAGTCCTCAGCAACAACACTGGCGCGTCATAGGATTGGGCCAAATGGGGGATTTATTCGACGCGTTTTCGACGCGGCAGTGAGAGGCAGCTGTGAAGTGCATTCCGGAGGAACCTGAATTCAGCGATGGCCAGATGGCCGAGAAGGTCCTTTGGGACGCGCTCAAGAAAAGCCTTCCTGATGACGCGGTCTTGGCCCACTCGGTTCAGGTCCGGAACGGACGGGCGGAACATGAGATCGACATCTTGGTCCTGTGGCCCGGCGTCGGCATGGCCGCCATCGAGGTAAAGGGCGGTCTGGTCAGCGTCGACAACGGGCAGTGGTACCAGTCGGACAAGTCCGGTAAACGCAAGATTCTGAGTCCCGTGGTTCAGTCCCAGGGGTCGCTGCATGCCTTCAAGAACTGGGTTGGCGACCAGCTGGGCACCCCGCTGACCAGCCGCTTCGCCTATATGGCTGCGCTCCCCTACACTCCTGTGCCTCAAGACTGGGAGATGGCGGGCTGCCCACGCACGCTGGTACTCGACCAGAACGACGTCGTATCTCCGGCTGATTTGGTCCGCACAGCGATTGAGCGCGAAGGTGGCGGCGCCTCGCGGCTGGCCCCGGCGTATATGGAACGCATTGTCCGCCGGCTGGAAGGTACCCTCGGCTCCGGTTCCGAGGGGTCACGCGACCCCAAGGAACTGGAAGATGCTCAGGATCATCTCACCCAGCGGCAGTCCATCCTGTTGCAGGCTACTCGTTCACTCCCCCGGATCAGATTCACCGGCGGAGCCGGCAGCGGTAAGACGTGGCTGGCCGTGGAAAAGGCACGGATGCTGTGCAAACAGGGCAAGCGGGTGGGCCTCTTCAGCTACAACAAGGGTCTCAGCCAGTATCTGCAGGACCGGGTGTCGGGCTGGCACCATCTCAAGCCGGCTTTCACCGGCGAATTCCACGACTACGCCCGCCGGCTCGGGGTGCCGGACGGGAAGGGTTCCTCCTATTTCGAGGAAGAACTGCCTCAGCTGCTCAAGGATCTCGCGGTCGACCTGCAGCCGAACCAACGGCTGGATGCCGTCGTCGTCGATGAAGCCCAGGATTTCGCCCCGCTATGGTGGGAAGCGCTGCTTGCCACCACCACGGACGACGCCGAGATCTACGCCTTTCTGGATGATCACCAGGACGTCTACCGGCGCTGGGGCAGCCCGTCCACCGATGGCTCGAGCCCCCTCGAGGACTTGGTGACAATCCACATCGACGAAAACCTCCGCAACACACGGACCGTTCTGCCCGTTCGGCGAGTTCAATGCGCCACCGAAGACGCCCTCGACGTAGCGGGCGACTGCATCGATGCCCTGATCGACGAGGGCTGGGCGAACAACCAGATCGCGATGCTCACCACCAAGGACCGGCATCCCATCCATCAGGGCTACTTTGACCGGGATGCCACCGCCGAATACTGGCGCGAGTTCCATGCCAACGACGGCGAGTTTTACGGCCACGTCCTGGGGTTCAAGGGCTTGGAGCGCTCCGTAGTGGTTCTGTGCGTCAACGGCTTCAAGGACCTTGGCCGCGCCGCGGAGCAGCTCTATGTTGGGCTGTCCCGGGCGCGGAGCCTGCTGGTCATTGTCGGAGACTCTGACCTGCTGGAACAAGGTGGCGGACGGGACTTGAAAACCGCACTGTCCCGGGCCGAGGCATGGGTGCCCGCCGGCGTCGGCGTCTTGAGAAACGACTGACTCCCGAGGGCAGACAATGCCAGTTGGGTGCGTCAGACTTTAAGCAGCGGGGGCCGCCCCGTCTGATACAAATTCTGAGGGATCCATGGGAGAACCGGCACAGGTCACCGACAACTACGTCCAGTTCATCGCCCGGCTTGACGCCGCCACCGAGAATCTCAATAACCGGCGTCAGTCGCTGAGCAAGTCAGTCGCGATCCTCACCCTGCTCAGGGATCAGAACCTCGCCGGCATGGAGTCGTGGGAGCAGCGGCGGGCCAAGACCAGCAAGTTACTTGTGGAGCACTCCCAAGGGCCGGAAGTGGAATCCCTCAGGGAACTCCTGGAGGTCGCACTCCGGATGCAACCGATGTTCCGCAACCGAACCGAACGGATCGGGCACCGGCTAGAGCTGCTCCGAAAACGGTCCGACGAACTCACAAAATCGCTTGTGGCACTTAAGATGAGCAAGGCCAAGCTGGAGTCCTCCAGAATGCTTGCGCAGGAGCGGGATAATTT
>NZ_CAKKMM010000613.1:0-2873 GCF_918698205.1 Microbacterium sp. Bi128
TCGCCCGCCGCCGTTGCGACACCCTCTACTCCATGTTGCGCTACCGCACTCTCTACGAACCACGGCTAAACCCCAGCGGCTTGACGAAAACCATAGAGGCACCCCCCGCAACTCTCCGGCAGTGGGCGAACACGGCAGCGCCGAACTCGGCACCACCGAATTCGCCGGCACCGGCAGCATCGGTAGAGACAAAGAAGGGAGGGTCTGTTTCACGTGAAACAGACCCTCCCGGAGGACTCAGCGAGTCGCGACCTAGCTGGGAGCTCCCGGCGTGAGGACGTCCATGATGCGGTTCAGGTCCTCGACGCTGGCGAACTCAATGCTGACACGCCCCTTGCGGGCACCAAGCGAAATCTTGACATTAGTATCAAGGCGGTCAGACAGCGACGACGCCAGGTAATCCAGTCGTTCGTGGCGGGCTCCGGCCCGCGGGATGTTGTTCTTGGCCGGCGAGGCGGGGCTCTGATACAGGGTCACAGCTTCTTCGGTCGCCCGGACCGACATGCCTTCTGAAACAATCTTCTGCGCCAGGCGTTCCATGGCCGCGGCGTCAGGAAGTGCTAGGAGTGCGCGGGCGTGCCCTGCGGAGATGACATTTGCCGCAACCCGGCGCTGCACCAGCGGGGGCAGCTTCAGCAGGCGCAGGGTGTTGGAAACCTGGGGCCGCGAACGTCCGATCCGGTCCGCCAGCTGCTCGTGTGTGGTGCCGAAGTCCTCGAGTAGCTGCTGGTAGGCCGCCGCCTCTTCGAGCGGATTCAGCTGGCTGCGATGCAGGTTCTCCAGCAGCGCGTCGCGAAGGAGGTCGTCATCGGTGGTGTCACGGACAATCGCGGGGATAGTTTCCAGGCCTGCGGCCTGTACTGCACGCCACCGTCGCTCACCCATGACGAGCTCATAGGGTTCGCCACCCTCTTCGGTTGAGGTACGGACCACAATTGGCTGGAGGACGCCAATTTCCCGCACAGAGTGCACCAGCTCCGCCATGTCATCCTCATCGAAGACCGAGCGGGGCTGCTTGCGGTTGGGATGGATGTCCGTGACCGGGATTTCGGCAAATCTGACGCCGGGCACCTCTACGAGGTCAACAGTTCCCTCGTCACCGTGCTCGGGCGTGGAGTCCAACGTCAGCTGTTCGCCGGCGTCGGATGCGGCCGCCTTGGCAGCAGCGGTCGCCGGCTTGGAGGCAGCCGACTTTCGGGCGGGGGTTTTCTTGGTCACGGCGGCGCCAGCTGCGTCGGCTTTGTCGGCAGCAACGTCGGCTCCGGCAACAGCGCTGGTTGCTTCAGTGGTGTCAACCGTGAGATCAGCGGAATCGTCGGCCTTGACAGGTGTGGACTCCGGCTCCTTGGCCAGCGCGGCCTTGGTGTCCGCGAGCGTCTCGGCGTCGGAGGTCTTTTTTCGGGCTTCAGGGAAGAAGAGGTCCACGGGCCGGGATGGGGCAGCACCGCTTCCGGAGGCGTTAGCCGCGGCGGAACTTGGAATGAGTGCGCCAAGTCCACGGCCGAGGCCGCGTCGCTTATCGCTCATGGATAAATCCCTCCAGTGGAAGAGCCGGGATTCACCTGGCTCTGGTTAGTGCAATTCTTGAAAGATTCTAACGTTCCGCGATTTCCGCGGCGGCTTCCAGGTAGGACAGGGCACCGCTGGAAGAAGGATCATACGTCATGACAGTTTGCTGGTAGCTCGGCGCCTCGGAAATACGGACCGACCTCGGCACCACAGCGCCGAGCACCTGCTTCGGGAAGTGTTCCCGGACCTCGGCTGCCACCTGGGCGGCGAGGTTGGTGCGGCCGTCATACATGGTCAGCAGAATAGTGGAAACAACCAGATCAGCGTTCAGGTGCTTCTGGATCATCTCGATGTTCTTCAGGAGCTGGCTGAGGCCTTCGAGGGCGTAGTACTCGCACTGGATCGGGATGAGGACTTCGCCGGCCGCACAGAACGCATTGACCGTCAGGAGCCCGAGGCTCGGCGGGCAGTCGATGAAGATGTAGTCCAGCCGCTCCTCGCCATTCTTGGCGCGCTCCTTGGAGTACACATCGATTGCGCGGCGCAGCCGCTGCTCGCGGGCCACCAGGCTGACGAGTTCAATTTCGGCACCGGCAAGGTGGATGGTGGCGGGCGCACAGATCAGGTTGTCGATGTCGGGGCACGGGGCCACGACGTCCTTCAGCGGGACATCATTGATCAGCACATCGTAGATGCTGTCGACATCGGCGTGGTGCTCGATTCCCAGGGCGGTGGAGGCGTTGCCCTGCGGATCGATGTCGATGACGAGCACGTTCAGGCCAGCGGCCGCCAGCGCGGCGGCGATGTTCACGGTCGTCGTGGTCTTGCCGACGCCGCCCTTCTGGTTGGAAACGGTGAAGATCCGGGTTTTCTCCGGTTTGGGGAGCTGCCGGCCGAGCAACCGCTCGCGGCGCTTGTTTTCGTGTGCGAGTTCGCGGGCGATGGGACTGGAATCGTCGATGGAATCCAGCACGTTCCCCGTGTGCGGAAGGGATGTTTCACGTGAAACACCGGCCATCCCGGTCGTCTTCGCAACCGAAGCCGTGTGATTTCCGGAGTAGTCAAAAGCTACTGCAGGAGCCGTAAACGCCCGTGCGGACCCCAGGGACACAAACGGCGGGATCCGTTGTGTGGAGGCTTCGCTACTGCTCACTATGACACGCTCACTCTCATTCGGCTCTTACTGCCGGTTACTAGCCTAACCTCTTCCCCTCAGACTCCCCGGGCACCGGGGCCGGTGCTAGGTAATCTTTTGAGGCTTGTTCACTACGATTCGCACAACGGTGGTGGGTTCCTCAAGCAGGTCTTCACCCACCACCACCACGGACGTCTGAATGCCGCCCAGTTTGCGGATAACCTTGGCG
>NZ_CAKKMM010000614.1:0-2870 GCF_918698205.1 Microbacterium sp. Bi128
CTCTGGTCCTTGACCTTGGGGAAGTTGACCAGCAGGGCGATGGCGGAGCCGACCATGAAGACGAACGGGAGCGGAATGACGTTGGCGACGAGCGTCACCATGACCGCGACCGTGAGGCCGAGGTTGAACCAGAACAGCTTGGGACGGAGGGTCTTGCGGTTGGGGTCCAGGGCGGTGTCGGCCATAGCGGAGTCGCGGTCGTCAACGAGGGAATCGGCGCGCTCCAGCACTGCAACGGACGATCCTTCCGGGGAGAGCCCGGCGGGCGAGGCTCCGGGGTCCTTGCGGCCGCGGCGGATGCCGGTACCGCCGGCCGCGCTGCCGCCGGCTGCGCCGTCTGCGTCGCCGTCGAAGGCTGCGGCTGTATCCGGGACGCCCCAGATCTCGGGGGCGACGGCGCGGAGGCGGTTGCGTTCCTGCAGGCCGAGCAGCCAGGAGAAGACCAGCACGACGATGAGCCCGGCGATGAGGGACGGGACCATGGGCACGAAGACATCATTGACGTCGAGCTTCAGCGCGGAGGCGGCGCGGGCGGTGGGGCCGCCCCAGGGCAGGATGTTCATGGTGCCGTTGGCCAGGCCGGCCACGCAGGTCAGGACCACGGGGCTCATCTTCAGCCGCAGGTAGACCGGCAGCATCGCCGCGGTGGTGAGGATGAAGGTGGTGGAGCCGTCACCGTCGAGGGAGACCGCTGCCGCGAGGATGGCCGTGCCCAGGACAACCTTGGCGGGGTCGTTGCCGAGCTTTCGCAGGATGAACCGGACCAGGGGGTCAAAGAGCCCGACGTCGATCATCAGCCCGAAGTAGATGATCGCGAACATCAGCAGCGCGGCGGTGGAGGTCATGGATTTCATGGAGTCCATGACCATCGGGCCGATCCCGAGGCCCGCGCCGGCGAAAAGCCCGAAGACTGTGGGAACAATGATGAGCGCCAGCACCGGCGTCAACTTCTTCGTCATGATCAGCACCATGAATACCGCGATCATGGCGAATCCTAGTAATACCAGCACGGCCGGCTCCTTCTTCGTTGAATGACACCACTCCGGTGTGATGCGCACTACAGACGTTAGAGTGGCGCCCGTCACGACTGGGTCTTTGGCTCAATTGATTGGCATACTGCTTATTGGATGCATTTTGCGCATTTTGCTCACGTCCGTACCAACCCCAGGCAGGAGCCCGATGAAGCGCCGCACAGCTCTGCCGGCCCTGCGCTTTTCGACCCAGACACTGCTGCTGCAGCTCGGCGTCGTGGCGCTGGTGGTGCTGCTGAGCAGCGCCGTCCACGCCTGGCTGAGCTATGACCGGCTGGGCCGCGAGGCGGAGAACCAGGCGCTGACCCTGGCCCGGACGGTGGCCTCGGACCCCTCCGTGCGGGCTCAGGTCCAGTCCATCAGCGCTCTTCCCGCCGCTCCCCCGGCCGCCGAGCTGTTGGCCGGTCCGTTGATGGCTGCCGCGGAGGGTGCCCGCACCCGCACCGGGGCCCTGTTCGTGGTCATTACGGACGAGACCGGCATCCGGCTGGCGCACCCCGACGCGGAGCGGCTGGGCGAAAAGGTCAGTACCGACCCCTCGGACGCCCTCGCGGGCCGGGAGGTCACCACGCGGAACACGGGCACGCTGGGCCCGTCCGCCGGCGCCAAGGTCCCGGTGTACGCCCCGGACTCGACGGCGGTGGTGGGAGAGGTGAGCGTGGGCTACTCCACCGAGACGATCAGCCAAAGCCTGGCCCGGGACATCATCCCCATCGCCGTCACGGCAGCCGGCGCGCTGCTGGCCGGCGTGCTCGCCTCCTTCCTGCTGCGGCGGCGGCTCCAGCGGCTGACCCTCGGGCTCGAACCCGAGGAGATCAGCACCCTCGTGCACGACCAGGTGGCCGTGTTGCAGGGCGTCGACGACGGCGTGATCGGCGTTTCGGCCGACGGCAGGGTCAGCGTTTTCAACGCCGCCGCCCAGCGGCTGCTCGGTGTCCCGGACCTCGCGGGCACGCCCTGGGCCGCCGCGCCGGTCCCGGAGCAGCTCAAGGCCCTGACCCGGGCCGATGCGGCCGAGGGCGAGGCGGTGGAACTCGTGGCCGGCGGCCAGGTGCTGGTGGTGAGCGCCCGCAAGGCTCTGCACGGCCGCGAGGACCTTGGCTGGGTGGTGATGCTGCGGGACCGGACCGAGCTGCAGCAGCTGACCCGCCAGCTCGACGCCGTCGGCACCATGTCCGCGGCTTTGCGGGCGCAGCGCCACGAGTTTGCCAACCAGCTGCACACGATCGCCGGGTTCATGAGCATTGGCCAGCCCCAGCAGGCCCAGGACTATCTCGCCAAACTGGCGGGCACCGGGCCGCTGGCATTCCCGGTGGACCAGGCCGAGCTGCTCCAGGACCCCTACCTGCAGGCCTTCCTCGGTGCCAAGGGCGTCGAGGCGGACGAGCGCGGCGTGAGTCTCCGCCTCGGCCCGGAATCCGTGGTCCGCGGCCGCGTCACCGAACCCCAGGACGTCACCACAGTCCTGGGGAACCTGATCGACAACGCCGTGAACGCCGCCGTCGCCGGTTCCGCGGCCGAGCGCTGGGTGGAAGTCGAAGTGCTGGACGAACCGGGCATCAACGGAGGCGCCGGCACACTCCACATTGTGGTGGCCGATTCCGGCGACGGCCTGGGCACCGGCATGACAGCCGCCGAGGCCGAGGGGGTCTTCGCGGAGGGTTACACGACCTCGGTCCGGCCCGCGCGCCCTGGCGGAGGGCAGGGCCTGGGGCTGGCCCTGTCCCGGCAGCTCGCGCGCCGCCGCGGCGGAGACGTGCGGGTGCTCGAGGCCGGCTCCCCCGGCGGCCCGGGCGCCGTTTTCGTGGCCACGCTGCCGGGAACCACCGAACCGGGACC
>NZ_CAKKMM010000615.1:0-2860 GCF_918698205.1 Microbacterium sp. Bi128
ACCTGGTGGAGGTCATCGCCGCGGCCCGGCACCTGATCGACAACCCGGACGCCACGCTCGAGGACATCATGAGGTTCGTCCCTGGCCCGGACCTGCCCACCGGTGGCCGGATTGTGGGCCTGGACGGCATCCGCGACGCCTATGCCACCGGCCGCGGCTCCTTCAAGACCCGGGCAAAGGTGGACATCGAGCAGCTCTCGGCCCGCCGCACCGGCCTGGTGGTCACGGAACTGCCTTACATGGTGGGCCCCGAGAAGGTGATCGAGAAGATCAAGGATGCCGTCAACGGCAAGAAGCTCACCGGCATCAGCGACGTCGTGGACCTCACCGACCGCAAGCACGGCCTGCGCCTGGTCATTGAGCTCAAGAACGGCTTCAATCCCACTGCCGTGCTCCAGCAGCTCTACCGCTACACCCCGATGGAAGACTCCTTCGGCATCAACAATGTGACGCTCGTCGACGGCCAGCCGCAGACCCTCGGGCTGCTCCAGCTGCTCTCGGTCTACGTGGACCACCGGATCAATGTGGTCCGGCGCCGCACCGCCTTCCGGCTGGGCAAGAAGAAGGACCGCCTGCACCTGGTCGAGGGCCTCCTGGTCGCGATCGTGGACATTGACGAGGTCATCCAGATCATCCGGTCCTCCGACGAGGTGGCCGAGGCCCGTACCCGGCTGATGTCCATCTACGATCTCTCCGAGATCCAGGCCAACTTCATCCTGGAACTGCGGCTGCGGCAGCTGACCAAATATTCGCGGGTCGAGCTGGAGAAGGAGCAAGAGGAGCTCCGCCGGGAGATCGCGGAGCTTGAAGCGATCCTGGGCTCCCCCGCGCTGCTCCGTGCCCTGGTGTCCGACGAACTCGGCGAGATCGCGGAAAAGTACGGCACACCGCGCCGGACCGTCCTGCTGGAATCCGAGGCCGTCTCCCCCACCGTCGCCGCGGCACTGGGCGCAGCCGCCGGGGCCAAGGGCAAGGCCGCACCGCTGGCCCTTGAGATCGCGGACGATCCTTGCTGGGCCATCCTCACCGTGTCCGGGCAGATTGCCCGCACCGCCAACCAGGACAGCCTGGCCGAGGCCGGACCGCGAACCCGGCATGACGTCTTCTCCTCCGTGGTCAAAACCACCGCCCGCGGCGAGATCGCCGCCGTGACCTCGCAGGGCCGCATGCTGCGCCTGCAGGTCATGGACATGCCTGTGCTGCCGCCAACCTCGGGTACCCCCAACATGGCCGGCGGGGTAGCGGCCAAGGATTTCATCACTTTGCTCAAGGGGGAATCGCTGGTGGCTTTCGCGCCGCTGGACCAGGTTCTGGCAATCGGAACCGCCCAGGGCGTGGTCAAACGTGTGCAGCCGGACTATCCGCTGAACCGCGAAGACTGGGAAGCGATCGCGCTCAAGGACAAGGACACCGTGGTGGGCGTTGCCCCCGCCGGGTCCGACGACGACGACCTCGTCTTCATCACGCGCCAGGCCCAACTGCTGCGCTTCAGTGCCTCCGCCGTCCGCCCGCAGGGCCGGACCGCCGGCGGCATGGCCGGGATCAAGCTGGCCGCCGGGGACCGGGTGATGTTCTTCGGGACCGCCAGCCCCGCTGACGCCGCCGCCGTCGTCGTGACCATCGCGGGGACGGAAGGCGCGCTGCCGGGCACAGCCCCCGGGGCCGCGAAGGTCACCGCCCTGGCCGAGTACCCGGTCAAGGGCCGGGCGACTGCCGGGGTGCGGGCACACCGTTTCCTCAAGGGCGAGGACACGCTGCTGCTCGGCTGGGCTGGGCACGGTCCGGCCAAGGCGTCCTCCCTGGCAGGTGTGGCGCGCTCACTCCCCGGCGAGCATGGCCGCCGCGACGGCTCCGGCATTCCGCTGTCCCAGGCGATCGACGCCATTGGACCCAGCATGGCGTGGTCAGAGGACCCGGAAGCCGGCAACGACACGTAGGACCGCGGACGAACGAAACCCGGCCGGCGGCGCTGTCGCGCTCCGGCCGGGATTCGTGATCCGGCGTTGCCTCCGGCGATCTCAGTCCCGGAAGCCTTGCCCGCATCCTGTGGGCCGGCGCTAGGGCATGTGGTTGAGGCTCAGGATGTTGCCCTCCGTGTCCAGGAACCACGCGGCCGAGCTTCCGTCCGGAGTGGTGGCGATGCCGTCCTCCGTTTTTAGGCCCGGGAAGTCGTATTCCTCGAAGACGACTCCCTTGGCTCGGAGTTCCGCAACGGCACCCGGAAGGTCATCGACCACCCAGCCGATCTGCGTGTTCTTGGCCGTTCCGGCATTGGGCGTCTGGTACAGGAGGAACCCGGTACCGCCGCCGCACTTGTACTGCAGGTTGTCCTCGGCATCCGCGTTCTCGGGTTCGAGTCCGAGCTTATCGCGGTAAAAATCCCGTGCACGGGCGATGTCCGCTGCCGGTAGCACTGCGCCGACTTGCTTGTCCTTGAGCATGGCTATTCTCTTTCCAGGCCCGCCCCCCGGAAGGAATGATACTCCTCCACATCCCCCACGTACCTGAGAAACCGCGACGCCGATTTCCTTGGCCGGCGGGGCACGGCCGGGCATGCGCGCACTCGATATCCGTGAGTGCGTGTAGCTCGAGGCTTCCGGGGCGGGGAGGCCTTCGGACTCTACCGGGCAGCCGGGGTCGGCCAAAGAATCGGAATAGCAATGGTCTGAGGCGAAAGGGCACCGGTCTTGATGTGGGGCTACGGCATGAATATGGCCTGGATGTGGATGTGGGGCATACTGCTGCTCATCGGCATAGCGCTGCTGGTACTGGTCGCCGTGCGCATGTTTGCCGGAGGCGGCAGTCACAGCGGGATGCAGGGACCGCAGGGGCCCTACCCACGCAGGAGCCGGGCCCGGCA
>NZ_CAKKMM010000616.1:0-2860 GCF_918698205.1 Microbacterium sp. Bi128
CCGGCGAGTCCCTGCCGGGGCAGCAGCGTGTCGGCGAGGCAGAGCCGGCGCCTGGCCTCCGCGGCGCCGATCCGCAGCCGCGCCCGCAGGAACTCCACCGTGTTCCGGTACCCGTCATCCAGCACCGATTCCGGCACCGCCGGCTCGCCCGTTCCGGGGCTTCCGGCGGGAGCCGAGGACAAGGAGGTGCCGGCGGGAACCGCCCCAACAGACCTGCCGGCGGGAGCCGAGGAACGGGACCTGCCCGCGGGAGCCGAGGCCAAGGAGGCGCCGGCGGGTTCCGCGGTTCCGGGTGCGCCGGTCTGCCACCCGCCGGGGCTCTCACGCCAGCCGGTGGTCCACCCGGTGACCGCCCCCGCCGCGACCCCCGTGGCAGTGGCGGCGGACTGCTTCCTGGTCCGGTCCACGGCGGCCGCCGCGACGAGCTGCAGATACTCCACCGCGCGGGAGACTTCCTCCACGCCGCCGGCGAAGTCCGACGCGGCCCGGAAGCCCCACGACCCCGCGTCCTCCACCGCCGTCGAACCCACCGCCCGCAGCGCGGCCAGGGCGGCGTCCATACCGGATTGCCCGACCGGGGCTGCACCCCGGTCCGTGCCCTCCGCCTCGTCCCCGCAGGCGGTGAAATCCCTGATGAAATCCCTGACGGCTTCCATGGCTCGAGTCTATTTGAGGGCTCCGACAATTTTAGGAGGGCACCGTGCGTGATCACTCTGAGACCGCGGCGCCACCTGCCCACGGATCGACGGGCGATCAGGCAGGTTTCACATCGTGCTGTGCAGGACCCGTGGGCGGCCAAACTGCGTGTGAACTCCGGGCGAGAAAAGTACGGATTCGGGTGGCCCGGCCACTTCGATTCCCGCGGCGCGCACGAGTTGGTCCTCAAGGCCGAACAGCTGCGCGCGGTACAGCGGCCATGCACTGTGCGTGTTGGGCACATAGATGGTCCTGCCCCTGAACCGTGAATGCAGACCGAACCGCGCCGTGAGGTGGATCGACAGCGCGTCGGTGGCTGCGACGTCGGGCTCTGGGACGACCGAGAAATCGCTCCGGGTGCCGCCTCGAAAGCGTCGCACGGAATACCCAGCCGACGCCGATCCGGTAAGTCCATCGGCACCCACGTAGCTCGCCCGCGACCACACATAAGGTATCCCGGCCGCCCGCGCGGCCAGCACCACCGCCAAGCGTGAGGCATCGAGGCTGCGGAAAACGACACCGCGGGTGCCGTCCGGCTCGCGGGAGTAGAGGCGTACGTTGATCTCGTTGAAGCTTCCGAAATAGGGGATGCCGGGACCGCGACCAACTCCGGCACCCTGCATACGAAAGCCGATTAGCCCCACCCACGCGGACCCGTCGAACACATCCGGCGCGACGCCCGGTGGCATGAACCGCGCCGCCACTGCCTCAGGAATGCGCCAGTGCAGGAAGACGGCATCCAGCCAACGCTGGTCCATGATGATTGGCGCCGGAAGCTCGGGTGCAGCCGGCCACAGATCAACGCCCAATCGGATCAGCTCCCTTCAGTCGGCAGGGTCTTCGGTCAGCAGTGTACGAGCCAGTCGGCACCATGAGAATCGGTCGGCCGGCGGAGTCACTTGGCATCGGCAAAGGTTCGCGGAAGCAGGGTCAGTTCAATGCCCGGGTGCCCTCCGGAAGGGCTCCGCCGGCCAATACTGCCGCCGTCGCATCGGCCAACGCTGTCAGCGCCACGCGCTGGGTCCACGGGCCGTAGGAAATGCGCGCCACGCCAAGTTCCTGCAATTTGGCCGGTGCCAGGGATCCGGGCACATTGATGACCGAGACCTTGTTCCACCCAATGCCTTCCACCAACGCGGTGACAGTCGGCTCGTCCAGCAGGCCCGGCACGAACACCGCGGTCGCACCGACGTCGAGGAAGGCCCGGCCGCGCTCAATGGCGTCCGCAAGCACCGCAGAAGGGTCCCGGTCCTTGCCCTTCAAGAAGGCGTCGGTGCGGGCGTTGAGGACGAAGTCGATGCCCTCGGCCTCGGCGGCGCGGATTACAGCGCTCATCTGTTCAACGGCGTCGGCGAGCGGGCGCATCTGGTCCTCGATGTTGGCTCCGACAGCGCCGACGCCAATCGCCTTGCGAACAGTTTCGCCGGGATTGCCGTAGCCCGCTTCGAGATCAGCACTGACGGGCAGCGACGTGGCGGCGGCAATCACCCCGACGGCGGCGATCATTTCGTCCACCGGGATGTTCTCGCCGTCTTCGTACCCGCGCGACGCAGCGATGGAGTGGCTGGCCGTGGCCAATGCCTTGGTCCCCGGAACGCCGGCAACCACCTTCGCGGTGATCGCGTCCCAGACGTTGACGAGTTGAAGAATTTCCGGTGCGTGGTGGAGATGGAGCAGCTCGGTGGCTTTGGAGGCACGGGAACGCGCGTGGTCTGTCATGCCGCGAGCCTAGCGGGGCACCGTGCCAGCCGGAAGGGTTTCAGCCTGCCGCGGAAGAGTCGTGTGATCCCTCGCGCTGAGTCTGCCAGGGCCAGCGTCCGGTGATTTCCAGCTCGAGCGAGAAGCTCAGGAAGGTCCGGATGAGCACAATTATGGCCAGCACGCCGACGCCCTCGAAGGTCGGCGCGACGGCGACCGAACGGATGATGTCGGCCGCGACGAGCAGCTCGAGCCCGAGGAGGATGGAGCGGCCCAGCAGTTGCCGGTAGGAGCGGTACACGGAGAGCGGTGCGGAGCCCGCCGGCTGGCGTTCCGGCTGGAATCCGCGCAGCGCCAAGGGGATAGAGACGAGGGCGCCGACCACCATGACGGCCACACCGGCGAAGTCCATGAAGCCCCCGACCGACTCGATAATGTGCTGAAAATCCATGGTTCCCCTCAGAGA
>NZ_CAKKMM010000617.1:0-2859 GCF_918698205.1 Microbacterium sp. Bi128
GCCCGGCTGCCCGAGGCGTTCCTGCAGCCAGTCGCCGGTCACCAGGCGACCGGGCTCGGCATACTCGGCGAACTTGGGGGTGGTGGTGTCGAACTCGACGGTCACGGGATCTCCTCGGTCGGGGTGGGGGAGCGGGCGGCGTAGGGTGGACACCGCACCTTCGACCCTAGGACCGCCGCGTCGAAGCAGGCACCTCTCCGTAAGACTGCGACACAGGACGGCCATGACCTCTACGCCTGCGACGACCGGCGTCGTGCACCTCATCGATCGTGAGCCGGCCATCTCGGGCGCCGAGATGGTGAGCGCCCTCGTGCCGCCGCCGCAGTTCGACGGAGCGACCTTCGAGTCGTACCGGGCGGATGCCGCTTACCCGTCGCAGCAAGAGGCGAAGGAGCTGCTCGAGGCGTTCGCCGGACGTTCGAGCGCCCCGGCGAAGAAGAGCGGGTTCTTCCGCCGCGCCGAGAAGACCCCGCCGGTCAAGCCCGGCGTCTACCTCGACGGCGGATTCGGCGTGGGCAAGACCCACCTGCTCGCCGCGATCTACCACGCGATGCCCGCACGGCGGAAGTACTTCGGCTCCTTCATCGAGTACACCGCCCTGGTGGGCGTCCTCGGGTACGCCAAGGCCGTCGAGCTGTTCCGCGGCTCCGACCTGCTGTGCATCGACGAGTTCGAACTCGACGACCCCGGCGACACGATGGTCATGACCCGGCTGCTCGGCGAGCTCGTGGCATCCGGAACCCGTCTGGCAGCCACCTCGAACACCCCGCCGAACGCGCTCGGCGAAGGACGCTTCGCCGCCCAGGACTTCTTGCGCGAGATCCAGTCGATGGCCGACAGCTTCCGCACGATCCGCATCGACGGCACCGCCTTCCGGCAGCGCGCGATCGACGGCGAGGCCCGCGTCCTCTCGGATGCCGACTACGCCGACGCGATCCGGGATGCCGCCGCCCGTGGCGTCGCCACCGACGATGAGTTCGGGGCCGTCGTGGCGCACCTCGCCCGCGTGCACCCGTCACGGTTCATCCGCCTCATCGACGGCGTCGACACCATCGGGCTGCGCGACGTGCAGGTCCTGCACGATCAGTCCGCCGCCCTGCGACTGGTCGCGTTCATCGACCGTGCCTACGACGCGCAGATCCCGATCCGTGCCACGGGGGTGCCGCTGAACACCGTCTTCGCGGACGAGATGTTGGCCGGCGGATACCGCAAGAAGTACCTGCGGGCCGTGTCACGCCTGGTGGCGTTGACGCACTCCTGAACGGCCCTTTCATCGCGGCTTCGCGGCACGGGGAAATCTGATGTTTACACGCGACCGTCCGCTGTAACGCACTCGAAACACGAATCCCACGCCGATGGAAACCGGGGCTGTGGACACTGAGGGGACCCGACGCTACACCTGCGTCCCTGCAGAGAGGTTCTCTTCGAGATGGATCAAGGCAACACCGCATTCATCCTGATAGCAGCGGCACTCGTGCTGCTCATGACGCCAGGACTCGCGTTCTTCTACGGCGGACTCGTCAAGGCCAAGAGCGTCATCAGCATGATGATGATGAGCTTCGGCGCCATGGGACTCATCGGAGTCCTGTGGGTCCTCTACGGCTACGCGATCGCCTTCCCCGCCACTGAGGCGGGCACCACCCAGGCCCCGTGGGCCCTCGACTTCAACGAACTCGGCCTCTCGGGCGTGCTCGAGACGCCGGAGGGTGCCGCCTACCCGCCGCTGGCCTTCGTCGCCTTCCAGGCCACGTTCGCCATCATCACCGTCGCGCTGGTCTCGGGTGCCATCGCCGACCGCGCCAAGTTCGGTTCGTGGATGGTCTTCGCCCTTATCTGGTCGACGGTCGTCTACTTCCCGGTCGCCAGCTGGGTCTTCAACTTCGGTCTCGCCGAGGACGGCTCGTTCTCGTACGGCGGCTGGATCACGAAGGGCATGCAGGACGTCTTCGGCGTCGGTGCGATCGACTTCGCGGGTGGTACCGCTGTCCACATCAACGCCGGTGCGGCGGCTCTCGCCCTCGCCCTGGTGCTCGGCAAGCGCGTCGGCTTCCAGAAGGGCGCCCACGTCCCCCACAACCCGCCGTTCGTGCTCCTCGGCGCGGGCCTGCTGTGGTTCGGCTGGTTCGGCTTCAACGCCGGTTCGGAGCTCGCCGCCGACGGCACCGCCGCTCTCGCCTTCGTCAACACGATCGCGGCTCCGGCTGCGGCCCTGCTGGCCTGGCTGATCGTCGAGAAGTTCAAGGACGGCAAGCCGACCTCCGTCGGCGCCGCGTCGGGCGCCGTCGCGGGTCTGGTCGCGATCACCCCGGCCTGCGCCGCCCTGACGCCGTTCTGGGCGATCGTCCTCGGCCTCGTCGCCGGTGCCGTTTGCGCCCTGGCGATCGAGCTGAAGTTCAAGCTCGGCTTCGACGACTCGCTCGACGTGGTCGGCATCCACCTCGTCGGTGGTCTGCTCGGAACCCTGTACCTGGGTATCTTCGCGAACAACACCGGTCTGATCTACAGCGGTTCGTTCACGCAGCTGCTCGTTCAGGCGATCGCGGCGCTGGCCGTCCTGGTCTACTCCTTCGTGCTGGCCTACATCATCGGCTTCGCGATCGAGAAGACGATGGGCTTCCGCGTCAAGAACGAGGACGAGATCGCCGGCATCGACACGGTCGTGCACGGCGAAGAGGGCTACGTCCTCAGCGACACCCGCGGCTGACACCCGCACCCGCTCGACGGGGCGTCACGGATTCGTCCGTGGCGCCCCGTTCGTCGTGCGTCCGGCGGCGCGGGGGAGTCTGTCTAGGGTGAGGGAATGGGAACCGCCTCGCGCCTCGTCTCCGCCCTCCTGAGGGCCTTCCGCCCCTCCAGCCC
>NZ_CAKKMM010000618.1:0-2858 GCF_918698205.1 Microbacterium sp. Bi128
CCGTACCGCTGCTGGATGCGATCCAGCGCAACAAGTTCGACGCCGTCTTCGGCGGTGGCCGCCGCGACGAGGACAAGGCCCGGGCCAAGGAACGGATCCTGAGCCTGCGCGACGAGTTCGGCCAGTGGGACCCCCGCAACCAGCGGCCCGAGCTGTGGAACCTCTACAACGGCCGGCACACGGTGGGCCAGCACGTCCGCGCATTCCCCATCAGCAACTGGACCGAACTGGACGTGTGGCGCTACATCGAGCGCGAGAACATCGAGCTGCCGGGCCTGTACTACGCCCACCGCCGCGAAGTCTTCGCCCGCGACGGCATGTGGCGCGCCGTCGGCGAGGTCTCCCAGCCGCGCGATCACGAGGAAGTCATCACCAAGACCGTCCGCTACCGGACCGTCGGCGACATGTCCTGCACCGGCGCCGTGGAATCGGCCGCCGCCACGGTGCGCGACGTAGTCATTGAGGTTGCCGCCTCGACCATCACCGAACGTGGCGCCACCCGGGCCGATGACCGCATCTCCGAGGCCGCCATGGAAGACCGCAAGAAGGACGGCTATTTCTAATGAGCACGGAAACGTTTCTCCCGGGCCAGGACCTCGTTGCCGCGGCGCTGCCCACCACGCTGTTCCGCTTCGCCACCGCAGGCTCCGTCGACGACGGCAAGTCCACACTGGTGGGCCGGCTCCTGCACGACTCGAAGGCGATCCTCGCCGACCAGCTCGACGCCGTCGCCCGCACCTCGGCGGACCGCGGGTTCGGCGGTGAAGGGGCCACCGGCACAAAAGCGATCGACCTCGCCCTGCTGACCGACGGCCTGCGCGCGGAGCGCGAGCAGGGCATCACGATCGATGTCGCCTACCGCTACTTCGCCACGGACCGGCGCAGCTTCATTCTCGCGGACTGCCCCGGGCACGTGCAGTACACCAAGAACACGGTGACCGGTGCGTCCACCGCGGACGCCGTCGTCGTGCTCATCGACGCCCGCAAGGGTGTCCTCGAGCAGACCCGCCGGCACCTGTCCGTGCTGCAGCTGCTGCGCGTGGCACACGTGATCGTCGCCGTGAACAAGATCGACCTTGTGGATTTCAGCGAGGAAGTGTTCCGCGGGATCGAGGCGGACGTCCAGCAGGTCGGGCGCGAACTCGGGCTCGGCCGTGACGATTCAAATGCAGGCGGGGTCTCCGATCTCTTCGTCGTCCCCGTCTCCGCCCTCGACGGCGACAACGTGGTGGACCGCTCGGAGCGGACACCGTGGTACGACGGCCCGGCGCTCCTGGAGGTCCTGGAGACGCTGCCGGCCGCCGACGAACTCGAAAGCCACCTCGAAAGCTTCCGTTTCCCGGTCCAGCTGGTGGTCCGGCCGCAGGGCGCGCTGGCTCCGGACGCCATCGCCGGCGGCCTCGATCCCGAGGCCTACCGCGACTACCGTGCCTACGCCGGCCAGATCACCGAAGGCTCCGTGAAACTGGGGGATCAGGTCAGCATCCTGACCCCGGGCCAGGCCCCGCGCACCACCACCATCACCGGGATCGACTTCGCGGGCCGCGAGCTCGCCGAGGCGGCCGCACCGCAGTCCGTGGCGCTGCGCCTGGCCGATGAGTTCGACGTCGCCCGCGGTGACACGATCGCGGCGGCCGGGACGGTGCGTGAAAGCAGTGCAGACCTCTACGCCGCCCTGTGCTGGCTCTCGCCCAAGCCGCTCCGGGAGGGCTCCAAGGTCCTGGTCAAGCACGGCACCCGCACGGTCCAGGCCCTGGTGCGGAACGTGACAGGCAGGCTCGACCTCGCCAGCTTCGGCCTGGAGCCGACCACCACCCTGGAGCTCAACGACATCGGGCACGCGCAGCTCCGGCTCGCCGCTGCGCTGCCGCTGGAGAACTACCTGCACCACCGCCGCACCGGGGCGTTCCTCGTGATCGACCCGCTCGACGGCAACACCCTCGCAGCGGGCCTGGTCAACGACCACCCGGGCGACCACGAGGACGAGCGCTACTCGATCTAGGCCACGTGTCACATGGGCGCAGCTTGTTTTCCGGTCGGTCGCCATGGGCGCCCGTCCGGGAAACAAGCTGCCGTCTTTTGGGGCCGAATGTGACGCTGCGTGAACCCGCGTGACCCCCGGTTTCCGGGCCGTTGAACCCCGAATATGACACTCCCTATGGTGAATGAATGAAGACACAGGAACGGTTCCCCGGCCTCCTCCGCAGGGACTTCCAGGGGCGATGTCGCCGGCGCTGACCATCCGCCCGGCCCTTCCGCACACACCCCAGAACAGGACTTCACCCATGTCACACACCCCCGAAAACCCCGGGCCCGGCACGCAGCCCGGCACCACCCGGATCGTCGCCGGCGAGACCGGCAAACCCAAACGCAAGCGCACCCTGGAGATCGCCCTGGTCGCGGGCCTCGTGCTCCTGATCGGCGCCGGCGCAGCAGTTGCATCCTCGCTGTCCCGCAGCCCCGAAACCGCCCCCGTAGCGGCAACGGCGGACGCCGGCCCGGCCACGGAACTCAGGCTCGGCTACTTTGGCAACATCACCCACGCTCCGGCCCTGGTGGGTGTCAACAAGGGGTTCATCGCCAAGGACCTCGGGGCGACCAAGCTCAGCACGCAGGTGTTCAACGCCGGCCCGGCCGCGATCGAGGCCCTGAACGCCGGCGCCATCGACGCCACCTACATCGGCCCCAACCCGGCCATCAACTCCTACGTCAAGAGCAACGGCCAGTCCATCAGCATCATCGCCGGCGCCGCGGCCGGCGGAGCGCAGCTGGTGGTCAAGCCCGGCATCAACTCGGCGGCCGACCTCAAGGGCAAGACGCTCGCATCGCCGCAGCTCGGCGGCACCCAGGACGTGGCC
>NZ_CAKKMM010000619.1:0-2856 GCF_918698205.1 Microbacterium sp. Bi128
TCCCGGAGCCGACGCCCGTCGCCCGGCCGATCGGGACGGGTGCCGTCTCCATTAAGGGCCCGTCCTCCGAGCTCCTCCCCGGAGTCACCGTCGAGATCCGCAAGAAGACCTGCCAAGGCCCGGCGGTGTGGCGAACCACGACTACGGACCGACCGGACGCGTACGGGGCGTTCGGGATCGGGTTGGAAGCGGGGGACTACTGCATCCGAACTCTCTCCGTGCCTTCCCCCTACTGGCTTCCGAACGACGTCACGTTCACGATGGAGCAGCGCCCGGCGAACTGGGTGACGGTCTGGGTGCCGGGACCCGAACCAAAACCCGTGGTCACCGGTGCTGTCGTCGCGAAGAACGACGGCGGGACCCCCATCAACGGAGTGACCGTGCGTATCCGCGAAGGGTCCTGCGAAGACGAGGGTCCAGCGGTGTGGCAGAACACCACCGCGGCGAACCGATGGGCCGAAGGCGGGTTCGGGATCTCCCTCACCGAGGGACTGCACTGCGTGACGACCCTGAACGTTCCGAGGGGATACGACCCCCCGCTACCCTTCGAGGTGAACGCGACGAGCCCCTCTCCTTTCTGGGTGACGGTATGGGTGCCCGGGCCCGGGCCGTATGTCCCGCCTCCTGCGGTGGCACCGTCGGCGCAGGCCGATGCGCGGGCTCTGGTGAACAGCGGTCGCCTTAGCTACGGGTTGCCCCTCCTCCGCTCACAGATTGAGTCCTACGCGAACGGGGTCGAGTACGTGAACCCGGCGACCGGCCGCTCCTGCAACATCAACGACGTCCTGCTGCACGCGCTGAGGAAGGTGGTGGTCGAGCAGGGCTTCTCGATCCGGATCAGCTCGCTTAATCGCTGGTGCGAGGACACCGGGAGCGCCAGCAGCTGGCACTACCGAAACGGTGGCGGCCACGCGGTCGACATCAGTCAGGTCAATGGAGTCTTCGCCACGGGAGGGACGGCCAACGACCGAGCGCTGATCAACGCGATGACCTCGGTGTTGCCGCCCCCGGCCGGACTCGGGCAGCTGGGCTGCCCCGGACACGACGTCCGCGTCCCGACCGGATGGGTGCAGTTCGCGGACTCCTGCAACCACAACCATTTCGAGTATCGGGGCGCGGACATCCCTGTCTCAGGGTGAGAGTGCGCGCACCCACTGATGCGCCGCCCGCGTCACGCGAAGGCGCAGCCCGCTACTTCACCGCGGGCAGCGCCTCCGGCACCGGCACGGCGAGAGACGCGGCACCGATGATGCCCGCGTTGTTGCGGTGCTTCGCCGGAACAATGGGGGCGCGGAGCTTCAGCATCGGCAGGAACTCGTCGGCGTGCTTCGACACCCCGCCGCCGACGACGATCAGGTCGGGGCTGAAGAGGAACTCGACGTAGTCGTAGTACCACTGCAGACGCTTCGTCCACTTCTCCCACGAAAGCTGTTCGCGCTCCATCGCGGAATAGGCCGCGTAGCCTTCGGCATCCCTCTTGTGTTCGGCGCGCTGCAGGTGACCGAGCTCGCTGTTGGGGATCAGGACGCCGTCGTAGATCATCGCCGACCCGATGCCCGTGCCGAGCGTGGTGAGGATCACCAGGCCGTTCACGCCCTTCGCGGCCCCGTACCGGACCTCGGCGATCCCGGCGACGTCGGCGTCGTTGGCGAAGTGGATGTCACGGGACAGGCCGTCCTCGAAGAACTTCTCGGCCTCGAACCCGATCCACGACGAGGAGACGTTCGCTGCGGACAGCGTCTTGCCGTTCTTGACGATCGCGGGGAAGGCGACGCCCAGCGGCAGATCCTCTGGCGCCTCGAGCTTCTGAAGGACCTCGCGGACCGTGTCCAGGACGTCGGCGGGCTCCGCGCCCTGGGGGGTGGATACCTTGACCCGATCGCCGATCAGCTCACCGGCATCCAGGTCGACGATTCCCGCCTTGATCCCGGTTCCGCCGATGTCCACTCCGACCGCACGCGACGCATTCGTTGCCATGCCCCCCAGCCTATCCAGGCGCGGGGTCTGGATCAGTAGGATCGGGAGAGCGCCCGCCAGAAGTCCGCTGCGGAGCGAGACCTACGCAAGGAGCGATCGTGAGCGACGAGAATCAGAAGTACTGGTACAACCTCGAGACCGGTGAGGTCGAGCAGGGGTACGAGTCGCCGGCGATCGACCGCGCGGGCCCGTTCGACACCGCGGAAGAAGCCGCTCGCGCGCCCCAGATCATGCAGGAGCGCTCGAAGAAGTGGTCCGAAGAGGACGCGCGCGACTCCGACTGGGGCTCCGGCTCCGGCCGCTGACCCTTCCGGACCGAGACGAGGAGAACGATGGACAAGCAGCGCGATTTCGTCTTGCGGACGATCGAAGAACGCGGCGTGAAGTTCGTACGGCTGTGGTTCACCGACGTGGTCGGCACCCTGAAGTCGGTGGCGATCGCACCCGCCGAGGTCGAGGGGGCCTTCAGCGAGGGGCTGGGCTTCGACGGTTCGGCGATCGAGGGCCTGACGCGCTCGTACGAGTCGGACCTTCTGGCGCTCCCCGACCCCACGACGTTTCAGATCCTCCCGTGGCGCGGCGAGATCGACCCGACCGCGCGCATGTTCTGCGACATCACGACGCCTGACGGGCAGCCCGCGGTGGCCGACCCCCGCCACGTGCTCAAGCGCACGCTCGCGAAGGCCGCCGATGCCGGGTTCACGTTCTACACGCACCCCGAGATCGAGTTCTACCTGCTGAAGTCGTCGCAGCTGGGCCCCGACGGGCGTCCCGAGCCCGTCGACTCCGCCGGGTACTTCGACAACGTCCCCGGCGGCACGGCCCACGACTTCCGTCGTCGTTCGGTGCGGATGCTCGAAGACCTCGGCATCTCGGTCG
>NZ_CAKKMM010000620.1:0-2850 GCF_918698205.1 Microbacterium sp. Bi128
CTTGGCGGCCTTTTCGATTTCCTCGCCGGCGCTGCGTCCCTTGATGGCGACGACTTCTCCCTTGCCGGCCAGGAGCGGAATGGTCAGCCCGGCGAGATTGGACAGCGCGGATACGGCGCGGGCAGTCACGACGTCGGCGTTCACGAGTCCCACTGCGAGTTCCGCGCGGGTGCGCATGATCGTGACGTTCTGGAGGCCAAGATCATCCACCACCTCCTGGAGCCAGATGACGCGGCGCTCCAGTGGTTCGATCAGCGTCAGTTCCAGATCCGGCCGCGCAATGGCCAGGCACAGGCCAGGCAGGCCGGCGCCGCTGCCGACGTCGGCGACATGGCTTCCGTGGGCAATCTGGCTCTCAATGACGGCGCAGTTAAGCACGTGCCGGCTCCAAAGCCGCGGCACCTCACGGGGCCCGATCAGGCCCCGCTCGGTCCCGGATGTCGCCAGATGCTCGACGTAGCGTTTCGCCAGTTCCAGGCGGTCGCCGAAGATGGACTCTGCTGCCTTGAGTTCCGGCGCGGTAATTTCAACCATCAAGCTAGTCAACGGTTCAGTCTGCGGAGACAACGATGTGCCGGTCGGCGCCTTCGCCTTCGGACTCGCTCACGAGTCCCAAATCAGCGACGGCGTCATGCACGATCTTGCGTTCGTAGGCGCTCATCGGAGCCAGGGCAACTGCCTCACCGGAATCCTTCACAGCGGCGACGGCGTCTTCAGCGATCTTCTGCAGGTCGCCGGCGCGCTCGGCACGGTAGCCGTTGATATCCAGCACCAGGCGGGAGCGGTTCTCCGTCGCGGAGAGGACGGCGAGCCGCGTGAGCTCCTGGAGGGCCTCAAGGACTTCGCCGTCACGGCCCACCAGGCTGTCCAGCCCGGCGGCTTCCTCTTCGGCGACGATCGAGATGTACGTGCGGCCGTTGCGGACCTCGATGTCGATGTCGCCATCAATGTCCGCGATATCCAGCAGTTCCTCGAGGTAGTCCGCAGCGACGTCGCCTTCTTCTTCGAGGCGGCTGGCGGAAACACTCTTGCCGGTGCCGGTCTCCGCACCCTGTGACGAGTCGTCGGCCGCGCTCTGGGCGTCGTCCCGGTCGTCGTCAAACTCGGCGGAAATAGCGTGTTCGGTGCTCTCGGCGGACATTACTTCCTCTTCCTGTTCTTGCGTTGCGGCTGGACGCGCTGGGTCTTGGCTTCGACGGCGGCCGCGGCGGAGGCTTCGGCCTCGGCGTCGGCGTCGACCTTCTTGCCGCCCAAAAGGGGCAGGGCGGGCAGGCCCTTGGCTGCCCGGCGCTCGGCGAGAGCCTTGGCCGCCGGCGATCCCGGCGTAGGCATCCGGCGGATCACGAAGAACTGCTGTCCCATGGTCCACAGGTTGGTGGTGGTCCAGTAGATCAGGACGCCGATGGGGAAGTTAATACCGCCCACACCGAAGACGACCGGCAGGATGTAGAGCATCATTTTCTGCTGGCGCATGAACGGGCTGGCCAGGGCCTCTTCGGACATGTTCTTGGCCATGATCTGCTTCTGCGTGATGAACTGCGAGGCCGTCATGGCCAGGATCATCACGATGGAGAGGATCCACACCGACATCTGGTTCCCGCCGCCGCCGTGGAGCAGGGAGGCGGAGAGCGGGGCACCGAAGATGGTGGATTCGTCGAACTGCTTGACCTGTTCCGGGCTCATGGCGCCGATGCCCTGGCCGCCCGCCTTAGCCGAACTGATGCCGGAGAGCACCTGGAAGAGCGCAAAGAAGAAGGGCATCTGGATCAGCATGGGCAGGCAGGCGGAGAACGGGTTGGTGCCGTGCTTCTTGTACAGCGCCATCTGTTCCTGCGCCATGGCCTGGCGGGAGAGCTGGTCCGTCTTGCCCTTGTACTTGTCCTGCATTTTCTTCAGGTCCGGCTGCAGGAGCTGCATCCCGCGCTGGGCCTTGATCTGCTTGACGAAGACGGGAATCAGGGCGGCGCGGATGACCAGCACCAGCCCGATGATGGCCAGGGTCCAGGTCCAGCCGCTGGCCGCCGGCATGCCAATGGCGCTGAGTCCGTCATGGAAGCCGACCATGATGGCTGAGACCAGCCATTTGAACGGGGCCAAGATTGTTCCAAAGATGTCCATACGATTCCCTATTCGTCAGGCCGCAGTGCGGCCTTCTCCATCAGGCTGAGCAGCCAGGTATATGTCCGGATTGTTCAGCACAACAATTGTGGGGGTGCGGCCCGCGGGCCATTCCCGATGCCCGGCGGGGACATGGTCCACACCACCGGCATTCCATGGATGGCAGCGCAACAGGCGCCTCGCAGCGAGCCAGCTTCCTTTCACCGCGCCGTGGACGGTGATCGCTTCAAGGGCATAGGCCGAACAGCTGGGGAAAAAACGGCAAACCTGGCCGTACAGCGGTGAGATCACCTTGCGGTACGCCAGGAGCAACAGGATGAGGACATCGCGGGGCAGGTTCCAGACTGCCCGGCCCAACCATGCTGCTGCGGATCTTGCAGGAGGGACGACGGCGGCAGTTGAGTTACGCACGCGGGGTCCCTTCCTGTGTCGTCTCGTTAGAACCTGGTGAAGCAGCCTGCGAAAGGCGGTTGCCCAGCCTTTTCATGGTCGTCTCCAAAGCGGCGTCATAGTCGGCAAGCAGCTGGTCCCAGCTGGCTCCCGCTGCGGCGGGCAGGGCCCGGACCACAATGGCGAACCCGCTGCCGTATTTCTGCAACGACAATGCACCGGCTTCTCTCAGTCTCCTCTTAACGAGGTTCCTGACAACAGCGTTCCCGACACTCTTGGAAACGATGAATCCGATCCGGCTTGGTTCATCGGCAGCGAGAGCTGCCGCATATAACACTACGT
>NZ_CAKKMM010000621.1:0-2847 GCF_918698205.1 Microbacterium sp. Bi128
GTCCGGCGCTGGCATCAGACCTCGGGAAGGGTGCAGATGTGCCCGTCGGCGTCTATGGGGTAACCGCAGAGCGGGCACGTCGGACGCCCGGCGCCCACGATCTCACGGGTGCGCTTGGCGAATGCGCGGGCGGTGCCGACCGGCATGCGCACCAGCAGCATTTCGGGCTCGTTGGCGCCGTCCTCATCAAGCGATTCGTCGTTGTCATCAGCATCAGCATCGACGTCGGTGATGGGGTAGGCCTCAATTACGACCTGGGCCGTGGTTGGGTCCCAACCTAAGCTCATGGCGCCGGTGCGAAACTGCTCCTGAACGGCCTCGAGCTGGTCATTGTCGACAAGTTCAATGGGAGTGCTCGCGGGAATGCTGAAGGGGTTGCCCTCGACGGTGATGAGCTGGTCGAGAATTTCGTCGATCTTCTCCGCGAGCAGAGCCGACTGCTGCTTCTCCAGGGCAATACTCACGATCTGCGTCCCTGCGCGCACCTGCAGGTAGAACGTGCGCGCCCCTGGAAGGCCAATGGTGCCGACGACGATTCGATCAGGCCAGGCAAACTCGTGAACACGTGTAGGCATGTCAGTATTTTAGGCACATGAGGTTCATGGCGCCTTTTGCCCTGCACCGCCGCCCACCGGCGCATCGCCAGAGTGGATGCCGTTCGACAGCCACGACAGGTCACCCGCGTCGGTGTTGGTCGCGTAGACGCTCGGCCAACTGGCGCCGTAGCGCACGATCGATACGGAGGCGGGGCCCACGTTAATACGCTGGAACAGGTCAAGGTGCATGCCGAGCGCGTCGGCGAGGATTGACTTGATGATGTCGCCGTGACTTACTGCCACCCACACGGCCCCTGGCCCGTACTCGGCTTCGAAGGCTGCATCGTGGCGTCGAATCGCTGCCACCGACCGAGCCTGCATCGCGGCCATGGATTCACCGCCGGGAAAGACGACGGCGGACGGTTGCGACTGCACAACCGGCCACAAATCCTCGGTCGCGAGATCACTGAGCGTGCGGCCCTGCCACTGGCCGTAATCGCACTCGGTGAGATCGAGATCGACCGGCGCGTACGGCGTGCCAGCCTGGCGATCGAGGATGAGCTGGGCGGTCTGCTGACAACGCTCAAGAGGGCTCGACACCACCCCGACTGCGGGCACGGCCGCGAGCCGGTCTCCGGTCAGAGTCGCCTGGTCGCGCCCGATCTGGTCCAGGCTGACGCCGACGGCCCGACCGGCCAGCAGTCCAGTGGCATTGGCTGTGGTGCGGCCGTGCCGCACGAGAATAACTGTCGCCATTCACCCAGCCTAACCACCCGGTCGATGGCGGTGTGAACCGTACCGGGTCGCGCGCCGAACAGGCAGATAAAGCCCTGGCGGAACTCTTCAGGCGCGCCGACGCGCTCAAAGCCGCCCAGACGGACTCGGCACGCAGTGAACAGCTCATGGCCGACGCAGCAAAACCGGCAGAACCGGGACAGCCAGAACCCCCGGCCGAAACCGCCCCCCGCATGGAGGACGTCCGGTACCCGCTCCGCGCCGGATCCAGTAGTTCCCGCCCTCTCAGAGCGGGGCGTGTGCTGTGGGTTGTGGCGGACCACGCCGACCCCGCGCCGTGCGCCCAGAACCAGGGCGCGGCACTCTTTGGAGAAGACGGCGGGCGACGCCGCGGCCCGAACTGCCCGCCTCAAACGCCTACTAGATGGCGCTTGCGCCAGCGCAGCGCCCATCTTGGTTTGGAACTGCTCGAACTGCTCGCATGCCTGGCGAAGAGAAGTCCCAATGGACTTCATGTCCGCGACGTAGGAGCGGGTCATAAAGCGTGGGGGAGCGTTTTGACCGTCCGGTGGGGGCATATCCCTAACTGACCCCATGGCTGCACACATCATCGGCTGCGCCCGGGCCACCAACGAACAGGACCTCACCGCCCTCGGCGTACCCGAAGACCTGGCAGCTGTAGCTGTTGAGCCACCTAAGCGGGACAGTTTTGCGGGCGGGGTATACGCGAATCCAAGTTTCCAGTATCTGTATCTGATTTCTCGCAGCGCCAGTGCGGGCGGACGGTGTCGCGGTGGGGGACCGGCTAACGGGCGCGGGTCGCATGGTTGCTGGAGGCCCTAACGACGCGTGCGTAGCCCTGGCCCTTTGGTCTCTCATGCGGTGGGAATCAGGCTAGGTTTCACTCATGGATGTTAAAGCGCGGAAGCCTTGGTTGCGACCAAACGAGTCCAACCCGGGCTGGCATCCCAGTTCGTTGGAGGGTGGGCGGACCATTGGCGTCATCGTCGACGCGGTGGTTACCGTTGTCGTGCTGTGATGCGGATGTCATCGTGAGCGGCTTCCTTGCCTGGGTCGCGGGTTCCGGCATAGTGCAGGGTCTGATCATGGGCCTAACCTTCGCGTACCTGACCACCGTCCTGGTCTTGAACGCCGTGGCGAAGACGGAGACGAAGACCGTCAATGGCTGGAGCGCGATTCGCAATGCTGGCCATCCAGGCAACGGACTACTCGTTCGTGCGGCCTTGCAGAAGGCGCTCCCGGTTGTCAACGTGTTCGAAGAGGCCGCCTACTGGACAACGACCAGCGATGACGCGGGGAAGCGTCTCAGTGGGGAGCATGCGTATCGCCTTCATTTCTCGGTAGGTCAGCTTCCACCGAATGATGCCTTCTGGTCGCTTACCGCGACGGACACCGTCGGCTATATGGTCAACGCCCCAACCGGGCGGGCAAGCGTGAACGACCACTCTGGTCTCGTGACGAACGCCGACGGCACAGTCGACATTCTGCTCCAACCGCATCAGCCATCGGGTGCGGCGCAGAACTGGGTAGCGACACCGCCCGGCCGGTTCAAGCT
>NZ_CAKKMM010000622.1:0-2845 GCF_918698205.1 Microbacterium sp. Bi128
TCGCGGCGGAAGAACGAGCCCGGGATGCGGCCGGCGGCGTACATACGCTCTTCGACGTCGACGGTCAGCGGGAAGAAGTCGAAACCTTCACGCGGGTGCTTGCCGGCGGTGGTTGCGGACAGCAGCGCGGTCTCTTCATCGATGTAGACCATCGCTGCGCCGGCTGCCTGCTTGGCAAGGCGGCCGGTTTCAAAGCGGATTACACGCTTGCCGAAGCGGCCATTGTCAATGATTGCTTCTGAGAACTGGATTTCGGGACCCTCCATAGAGAGTCACCTCCGTGTCTTGGTTCACGGAGCCCAGCCGCATCAACCCAGCCCAGCATCTGTCTACTGGCCTGCACTGCACCCGGTCATCGATCGAGACCCACGGGCCGGGCCTCATTCTTTGAGGCCGTTCCCGGGGATCACTACCGAGGACCGCGAATGCGTGATGCGGTTGATCCTCCTGTTTAGTTTTTTTCCTGAAGAAGGCGGCCCTTTCCGGTCCGGAAGGGGCCGCCCCTTAAAGCTGACTAGCGACGCAGGCCGAGGCGCTCGATGAGCTTACGGTAGCGTGTGATGTCAGTGTTCTTGAGGTAGGTGAGCATGCGCTTGCGACGACCAACCATGGCCAGCAGACCGCGCTGGGTGTGGTAATCGTGCTTGTGCTCCTTCATGTGCTCAGTGAGATCCTTGATCCGCTGAGTCAGGACTGCAACCTGGACCTCCGGCGAACCGGTGTCGCCCTCGGACGTTGCGAAATCCTTGATGATGGACTGCTTTACAGCGGCTTCAAGTGCCACAATAACTCCTAGAGATGTGCCGTGAGGCCCGAATCAGTAATTCACTGCCGGGGGTGCCGTCCCGGAATCCCCCGCCGAAGCCGGGCATTCCGTACACAACAGGAGCCAGCCGCCACGGACTGCAGCCGGATCCAACGTTCAGTTTAGTGGCACGTCCGCGGTCTTGTCGAAACCGCCGGGCGCGGCCGCCGACTCTGCCGGCGCGCCAGCTGCCTGCGGCGGTTGCGGTTTTCCACTTTCCTGGGCTGCGAGCAGTTCGCGAATAGCGGCGACACCCCGGTAAAGCTCCGCGAAGGATGTGCTGAGCGGCGACAGCCCGATCCTGATGCCCTGCGGGGCGCGGAAATCGGGAATCACGTCCTGGTCCCACAATGTGGCCGTCATTTCCCGGAAGGCCGGGTGGTCGATCGTCACGTGGCTGCCGCGCAGTTCCGCCGCCCGCGGGGTGGACAGCTGCACGCCGGCCGGCGCCAGCCAGGCGTCGTAAAGTTCGAGGGCATAAGCGGTCAGCACCCGTGACTTCTCCCGCAGTGACGCCATCCCCGCTTCCTCGATCAGGTCCAGGGTGCCGCGCATGGCGAGCATCCCGAAGATCGCCGGAGTGCCGCTAAGGAAGCCGCGGATGCCGGGGGCGGCCTCGTAGCCGGGACCCATTTCGAACGCGTCCTTGCGCCCCATCCAGCCCCAGATGGGCTGCTGCAGCCCGGCCAGGTGCCGTGCGTTGATGTAGGCGAACGCGGGCGAGCCCGGTCCCCCGTTCAGATATTTGTAGGTGCAGCCTGCCGCGAAGTCGACGTCGGCGTCGTCCAAAGCGATCTCCACAGACCCGGCGGAGTGGCACAGGTCCCACACCACCAGGGCGCCGGCGTCGTGGATTGCCGCGGTGATGCCCGGCAGGTCCGCGAGGAAGCCGGAGCGGTAGGCGATCTGGCTCAGGACCACGACGGCGGTGGCCGGGCCGGTGGCGTCGCGCACCTGCTCGACGGTGACGCCGGAGGCGGGATCGGCGTCGATCCAGCGCAGGGTCAGGCCTTCTTCACGGGCGATTCCCTCCACCAGGTAGCGGTCGGTGGGGAAATTATCCGTGTCCAGGACGATCTCGGTCCGGGCCGGATCGGTGACGGCTGCCAGCGCGGCGCGGGTGAGCTTGTACAGCACCACGGTGGTGGAATCGGCAATGATCGTCTGCCCTGGCGCCGCGCCGCGCACGGCGCGGCCGAGCTGGTCGCCGATCTTCTGGGGCAGTTCGAGCCATTCCTCGTCCCAGCCCCGGATCAGGCGGCCGCCCCAGCTGTCCTGGATGAAGTTGCTGATGTCGGTGACGGTCCGCTTGAGCGGACGGCCCAGGGAGTTGCCGTCAAGGTAGGACAGGTCCGTGTCCGTGCCGACGAAGTGGTCGCGGTAGCCGGCCAGCGGATCCGCGGCGTCGAGGTCGAGGGCGCGCTGCCACAGGCTGTCCGGCGCGTCGGTGTTGGCGGAGATGCTCACTGGCCGATCTCCGTCCGCACGGCGAAGAGCTCGGGGAAGAAGGTCAGTTCGAGGGCCTTCTGCAGGAACGCGGCGCCGCTGGATCCGCCGGTGCCGGCCTTCATGCCGATGGTCCGCTGGACGGTGCGCAGGTGGCGGAAACGCCACAGCTGGAAGTTGTCCTCAAGGTCCACAAGTTCCTCGCAGGCCTCGTATGCGCCCCAGTTGTCGGCGGCGTTCTCGTAGATGTACTTGAACACCGGGACCAGTTCGGGGCAGAACTCGTGGGCCTTGGTGACGTCGCGCTCCAGCAGGGAGGCAGGGACGTCGAAGCCCTGGCGCTTGAGATAGGCGAGGAAATCGTCGTAGATGCTGGGGGCTTCGAGCAGTTCGCGCAGCATCTCGTGGGCCTCGGGGTCCGATTCGAACACCGGAAGCATCTTGGCGTTCTTGTTGCCGAGGAGGAACTCCACCGCACGGTACTGGCTGGACTGGAATCCGGAAGAGTTGCCGAGGAAGCCGCGGAACTGGGAGTACTCGGTGGGCGTCAGGGTGGCCAGCACGGACCATTGCTCGGTGAGTGTCTTCTGAATG
>NZ_CAKKMM010000623.1:0-2844 GCF_918698205.1 Microbacterium sp. Bi128
GACCCCTCGCGGCCTCCGTCAGGCCGGCGGCGTCAGTCCCCGCCCTCGACGGGACGAGGTAGGCAGCCGTGAACCAGCCCACACACCTGCGCGTTGAGCACCTCAGCGGGGCCTTCGGCATCACCACCACCCGTCCCCGGCTCAGCTGGACCCCGCCGGAGGGGACGGTGCGGCAGAGCGCCTACCAGATCACCGCCAGCAACGGCTGGGACACCGGCCGGGTGGAATCGGGAACCCACCGCCTGGTGCCCTACGGCGGCCCGGCGCTGGGCTCCCGGGACCACTTTGAATGGACCGTGCGGACCTGGGACCTCGCCGCGGACGGCAGCGAGTCAGCCTCAAGGTGGGCGGACCCGATGCCGGTCGAACTGGGCCTGCTGCACCCCGCCGACTGGGCCGCACAATGGATCGGCCCGCGCGAGGCCGCCATCCCCGCGGCCGGCGAGCGCCCGGGCTACGCACTGTCCACCACTTTCGAGCTGGACGCGGTCCCGGACTCGGCCCGGGCGTACGCCACCGCCCACGGGATCTACGAGCTCTTCATCAACGGCCACCGGGTAGGCGACCAGGAGCTCACCCCGGGCTCCACGAGCTACCACAGCACCCTGCAAGTCCAGACGTTCGACGTCGGAACGCTGCTGCAGACCGGCAGCAACACCGTCACGGGCGTCCTCACCGACGGCTGGTACCGCGGCACGTTCGGGTACACGCGCGACGCCGACATGTACGGAACCACGACGGCGCTGCTGGTACAGATCGAGCTGGCATCCGCGGCGGGTCGGACGGTGGTCGGGACCGATGACACCTGGCTGGTGGAACCGTCCGAAATTGTCAGCGCGGACCTCATGGCCGGGCAGCGTGTCGACTTCCGTGCCGCAGGCGTTCGCTCCGGAAACCGTCGCGGGCACGCTGTGCTCCGTGACGGCAGCTGCGAAACCCTGACGGGTCCCGTCGCACCGCCCACCCGCGCCGTGGAGGACATCGCCCCGGTGTCCGTCACCGGGCTGGCCAGCGGCCACCAGGTGGTGGACCTGGGCCAGAACATCAACGGCTGGGTGCGCCTGACCCGGCTCGGCGCCCCGGGCCACGCCGTGACGCTGGTGTACGGCGAAGCCCTGGACGACGCGGGCGAGGTCACGCAGGAGCACCTGCGGCCGCACGATTTCCGCAACCCGGGCCAGTTCCTGTCCGCCGGGCAGATCGACTCCGTGGTGTCCTCCGGCGCGCCCGGCGAAATTTTCGAGCCGCGCCACACGACGCACGGCTTCCGGTACGTTTCGGTCCGCGGGCTGGCGGACCCGCTGGAACCGGGGGATCTCGTGGGCCGGATGGTCCAGACCGACCTCGAACGCCTGGGCACGTTCAGCTGCAGCGATGACCGGCTCAACACGCTGCACGGGATCGTCGAGTGTAGCTTCCGAGGCAACGCCTGCGAGGTCCCCACGGACTGCCCGCAGCGGGAGAAAGCCGGCTGGACCGGGGACTGGCAGGTGTTCGTGCCCACCGAGGCCTACCTCTTCGACGTTGCCGGCTTCTCCCGGAAGTGGCTCAACGATGTCCGGGCTGATCAGTGGGACAACGGAGTGGTCGTCAACATTTCGCCGTCGCCGGGCCCGGACGCCACCGCGGCCGATCACATGGCCTTTGTCAACGGCTCGGCCGGCTGGGGAGACGCGATCGTCCTGGTGCCGTGGGAGATCTACCGGGCCACGGGTGACACGGCCATCCTGGAACAGAACTGGGAGGCCATGAACCGCTGGCTCGGGTTCATCCGCAGCACGGCCGTTCACGGCCGGCACCCGGCCCGGGCCGCCACCCGACCCACGCCGGAACCACACGAGCAGTTCCTCTGGGACACCGGCTTCCACTGGGGTGAATGGCTCGAACCCGACGGGCCGGAACCGGACCTGTTCGCGGCCAGGTCCGCCGACCACGGCATCGTGGCCACCGCCTACTACCGGCACTCCTCCGCCATCATGGCCGGGATCGCCGCCGTCCTGGGCAAGGACACGGAGGCCGCCGCCCTGGCAGAGCTGTCCGCCAATGTCCGCGACGCCTGGGCCCGCGAATACGTCAATGACACCGGGCAACTGTTCGACGCCAGCCAGGCAAACTGTGTCCGGGCACTCGCCTTCGGCCTTGTCGCCGACGAGCACCGGCCGGCGGTCGCGGCGCAACTGGCCGGCCTCATCCGGGACGCCGGCACCCACCTGGGCACCGGGTTCCTCGCCACCGCAGACCTGTTGCCGGTCCTTGCCGACAACGGCCACCTTGACCTGGCCTATGAGCTGCTCATGCAGGACACCGAACCGTCTTGGCTGGTGATGGTGGACCGCGGCGCGACCACCATGTGGGAAGCCTGGAACGGCATCGGCCCGGACGGCACAGCGCAGCAGTCCCTGAACCACTACAGCAAGGGCGCCGTGGTGTCCTTCCTACACCGCTACACCGCCGGACTCCGGCAGGCGCCGGGGAGCGCGGCCTACGAACAAATCATCATCGAACCGCGCCCGGGCGCCGGCCTCTCATCCGCCAGCACATCCCACCGCGGCCCCCAGGGCCTGGTTGCCGCCAGCTGGCGGATCGACGACGGCGAGCTGACCCTGAACGCCGTCGTCCCGGCCGGCACCAGCGCCGAAGTCCGCCTGCCCGGCCGGGCGGGGGCCGTCGTCGGGCCCGGAACGCACACCTTCTCCGTCCCGTATGGCCCGGCCGTCCCGGCATCCCTGCCCCACCTCACCAGGAGCGCACCATGACCTTTATCGAATCCCCAACGACTGACACCGAGACGCGCCCCGACGCCGCCGCAGGGAAGGACGGCCCTCCTTCTGGTCCCGCGTCACC
>NZ_CAKKMM010000624.1:0-2842 GCF_918698205.1 Microbacterium sp. Bi128
CCCGGCCGGGGCGCCGAAGACCAGCTGGTCGGCCGGGAGGGCGGCGAGGGCCGACGTCGACTGGTTTCCGAGGCCGGCCGTCAGTCCGGAAAGCATGACGAGCAGGAGGGTAATGAGGGCGACGACCGCACCCATCAGGGCGAACCGTCCCTTGGCAAAGCGGATATCGCGGATGGCGAGATACATGGTGTCCTTCGTGGTGTCGTTTGAGGCGCTTGTGGCGTTGCTTCCAGCCTTCCCTCCGCCGGGCTCCAGGGCATCGGCCGCCCGGTTGGACCGCCGGCACCGGTCGGACGGCCCTGCGATCAACCAAAAGGTTGATTCCGCCGGGGGCGGGCCGTTTTCCGCAGGAGCCCCGCCGCACCGGCACTACGCTGGAAGCATGGAGGGCGACGCCGGCAACACGGTCCACAACGGCACAGGACCCAAGGGCGCTGGGCACGCCGGCGCTGGGCACGGCGACGCTGGGCATGCCGGCGCACCGGCGACGGGCACGGAGCCCACCGGGGCGGCCGTCATTCTGCGCGTCCTTCGCGTGAGCCTGCACGTCGGCTTTGCGGTGCTGCTCCTGGTGGCGCTGCTCCGGCTCCTGGCCGGCGGCATCACGGGCCAGGAGTGGATCACCTTGTTGCTGGCCGTGCTGCTCGCCGCGTTCTACCTCGCGGGCACCGTGCTGGAGAAACGGCACGCCGCCCGCCGGTCCCGGTTCGATCCGCGGCCCTACTCGGCCTGGTGGCTGGGCGGCGTCTGCCTCCTCTGGCTACTGCTGGTCTGGGCCAGTGCCGACTTCGTCTGGCTGGCCTTCCCGCTGTTCTTCCTGCAGTTGCACGTGCTCCGGCGCCGGCTGGCGCTGCCGGCGATCGCACTGAGCACAGTGTTTGTCATTGCGGCGCTCTGGTTCCACAACGGCGGTACCGCGTCTCCCGATCTGGCCAGTGCGGATCCGGCCAGCGTGGGGCTGCAGCTGCCCATGGTGCTCGGGCCCGTTTTCGGCGCAGCCTTCGCTGTGGTCACCGGGCTGGCCTACCGGGCACTGTTCCTGGAAGCGGAAAACCAGCGGCTGGCGGCCGAAGAGCTCCGCCGCACCCGTGCCGAACTCGCCCGGACCCAGCACAATGCCGGCACCCTGGCCGAGCGGACCCGGCTGGCCCGCGAAATCCATGACACCCTCGCCCAGGGCTTGTCCAGCATTGTGCTGATGGGGCGCGCGGCCGAGAAGGCCCTGGACGACGGCGAACCCGCCGTGGCACGGGACAGGCTCCGCATTGTCCGGGACACGGCCGCCGCCAACCTGGCAGAGGCCCGCAACTTCGTCCGGGCCCTGCAGTCCCCCGATCTTGAGGACGGCTCCCTCGTGGCCGGACTTCTCCGGCTGTGCGAAACGACCGAAGCGGAGACCGCGGCGCGGGGTGCCCGGCTGCGTTGCCGCCTCGACGTCGAAGGCGTGCCGTTGGAACTCCCCGGCGCCCACCAGACGGTCCTGCTCCGGGCCGCGCAGGCGAGCCTGGCCAACGTGCGGGCGCATGCGCAGGCGGGCACCGCCGTCGTCACCCTTTCCTTCCTCGGCCCGGACGTGGCCATGGACATCTACGACGACGGCGCCGGATTCGACCCCTTGGCCTTGCCGGCCCGTCCGGACGGGTCCGGCTATGGTCTGACGTCGCTGCGGGACCGCGTGGCCGCCCTCCACGGGCAGCTGGACATCGAGTCTGCCCCGGGTGAGGGAACCGTGGTGGCCATCCGGCTGCCACTGGGCCAAGCACCCGGTTCCAACGCCGCGCCGGCGCCGGCCCGCGGGGACCGGAAATGAACAACATCCGGGTGTTCCTGGTGGACGACCACCCGGTGGTCCGGGCCGGTCTGCGGGCAATGCTGGGTGATCTGGAGGGCATCACAGTGGTGGCCGAGGCCGCCGACGGCGCCGCCGCGCTGGCCGGACTGGCCAGGCTCCACACCCTGGGCGAGCCCGCGGACGTGGTGCTCATGGACCTGCAGATGGGCGCGGGCATGGACGGCGTCACCGCGACCGGCCGGATCAAGGCAGGAGAGGCCGGCGAGCCGGCGCCGCCGGTGCTCATCCTGACCACCTATGACTCCGACGCCGACATCCTGGCCGCCGTCGAGGCCGGCGCCAGCGGCTACATGCTCAAGGATGCCCCGCCCGAGCAGATCCGCCAGGCGGTGCTCTCTGCCGCGGCGGGCGGCACCGCGCTGGCCCCCGAGGTCGCGGCCCGGCTGATGGGCCGGATCAGGAATCCGGAGCCCGCCCTGTCCGCCCGCGAGGTCCAGCTGCTCGGATTGCTGGCCACCGGGATGGGAAACCGGGCGATCGCGAAGCAGCTGTTCATTTCCGAGGCCACGGTCAAGACGCACCTGGTGCACATCTACGGCAAACTCGGCGTGGACAACCGCACCGCCGCGATCGCCGTGGCAGCGCAGCGCAGGATCATCCGGCGGCCCTAGGCGTCCCCGGCGGGCAGGTGACGGTGTTATGTGACAACAGAATTGTCGGTGGCCCGGGGCATAATGGGCGCCATGGGGAACTCATCAAAACTTGCACTGGCCCTTGTGGGCCTTGTTCTTGGCGGCTCGCTGGTCGCCTGCGGCGACGGCCGTGAGGGCGCCGAAAGCGCTGCCAAACAGCTCGCCTCCGCGGTGTCCGCGCTCGACGTCGGATCCGTCGCCTTTGAGGGCAAGGACTCCGGTGCCGCCAACGACCAGCTCAAGGAAATATTCAAGGGGCTTGACCCGGCCCGGCCTGCAGTGGACAGCGGCCAAATGACGCTGGAGTCCGATAAGGCCACGGTCCCGCTCAACTACCGCTGGAAGATCGGCTCCGAAG
>NZ_CAKKMM010000625.1:0-2841 GCF_918698205.1 Microbacterium sp. Bi128
GGCTTCCTTGTGGCCGGTGAACGCCGTAAAGCTCTCCGGCAGCCCGCGCAGGAGGGGATCCTGCAGCCCCTCCGCCGTCAGTTTGATGGTGACGCCGCCGAGCCCTTCACCGTACGTCCGGTCGATCACGGCGCCCTGGTGCAGTCCGAGGGTGCCGACGCCGTAGCAGGCGCCGAGGAACGGGAAGTCCTCGGCCACGATCCTGTCCAGCAGCCCGGCGAGTTCGCGCTCCACCCGGTGCTGGGTGGCGCTCTTGTGCTCGGCCGGGTCGCTGGACGTAAAGGGACTGCCGCCCACAATGACGCCCGAATAGTCGGACAACTCAAGCGTTGGCAGCGGGGCGGCTTCCATCCGGATGCGGTGGAGCTGCTCGGGCCGGAGGCCGCAGTAGCGAAGGTAGGCGCGGTATTCGTCCTCGGCGGCGGTGTCCTCCGCGCGCGAGGCGAGGAGCAGGAATGGCTTCACACTCCAAGTCTCTACTGGCCGGTTGCGGACGCGCCAGAGGCGCGCCCGCAACCGGCAGCGGCGCCGGCCGTCCGCCGTCGCCGTACCGTGTGCCGCTTACTCTGCGGCGCCGTCCTCGATCATGGCGATGATGGCGCCGGCGGACACGGTCTCGCCGGCCGCTGCGGCGAGGCCGATGACGATGCCGGCGCGGTGGGCGGTGGGCGGCTGTTCCATCTTCATCGCCTCGAGCACGACGACGAGATCGCCCTCGGCGACCGTGTCACCCTCGGCGACGGCCACCTTCACGATGGTCCCCTGCATGGGGGAGGTCAGGGCGTTGCCGCTCGCGGCCGCGGGTGCGCCGCCACCCCGGGAGCGCTTCTTGGCCTTGGCCGGCTTTGCGCCTGCGGCGTTGCCGACTGAGCCCAGCGACGCCGGCAGCACGACTTCCAGGCGCTTGCCGCCGACCTCGACGACGACGCGCTGGCGGTCACCGGCGTCGGCCGCTTCAGCCTCGGTGCCGGTCGGGGTCCAGGCCGGAATGTCATTGACGAAGGCCGTCTCGATCCAGCGGGTGTGGACCTTGAAGGGGCCTTCGGCCGGTGCGAAATCGGGATTGGAAACCACCGCGAGGTCGAACGGGATGACGGTGGGGATGCCCTCCACCACCATTTCCTCCAGTGCCCGCCGGGAGCGCTGCAGGGCCTGGGCGCGGGTGGCGCCGGTGACGATCAGCTTCGAGAGCATGGAGTCGAAGTTGCCGCTGATGACATCGCCCTGCTCCACGCCGGAATCGACGCGGATACCGGGACCGGTGGGGTTTTTCAGTACCGTGATGGTGCCGGGGGCGGGCATGAAGTTCCGGCCCGGGTCCTCGCCGGTGATGCGGAATTCGATCGAGTGGCCGCGGACTTCCGGGTCGCCGTAGCCGAGCTCCTCGCCGCGGGCCAGCCGGAACTGTTCGCGGACGAGGTCGATCCCGGTGACTTCCTCGGAGACGCAGTGCTCCACCTGAAGGCGGGTGTTGACCTCGAGGAAGGAGATGGTGCCGTCCTGGCCGACGAGGAATTCGCAGGTGCCTGCGCCGAGGTAGCCCGCCTCCTTGAGGATGGCCTTGGAGGATTCGTAGAGCCGGCGGTTCTGTTCCTCGGTGAGGAACGGGGCCGGGGCTTCCTCGACGAGTTTCTGGTTCCGGCGCTGGAGCGAGCAATCGCGGGTGGAGACCACCACGACGTTGCCGTGGGCGTCGGCCAGGCACTGGGTCTCGACGTGGCGCGGGGCGTCCAGGAAGCGCTCAATGAAGCACTCGCCGCGGCCGAAGGCGGCGGTGGCCTCTCGCACGGCGGATTCGAAGAGTTCGGGGATTTCTTCGCGGGTGCGGGCCACCTTGATGCCGCGTCCGCCGCCGCCGAAGGCCGCCTTGATGGCGACGGGCAGGCCGAACTTGTCCACGAAGTCGAGGATTTCCTCGGCGGATTCGACCGGGTCGGCGGTGCCGGGGACCTGCGGGGCGCCAACCTTCTCGGCAATGTGGCGGGCCTGGACCTTGTCGCCCAGGGCAGAGATCGCTTCGGGGGAGGGGCCGATCCACGTAATGCCGGCATCGATCACCTTGGCGGCGAACTCGGCGTTCTCGGCCAGGAACCCGTACCCGGGGTGGATGGCGTCCGCGCCGGACTGGCGGGCGACGTCGATGATCTTGTCCATCACCAAGTAGGACTCCGCGGCGGTGTTGCCACCGAGCGCGTAGGCCTCGTCCGCGAGCCGGGCGTGCAGCGCGTCGCGATCGGGGTCCGCGTAGACAGCCACCGAGGCGATGCCTTCATCGCGGGCGGCGCGGATGATGCGCACCGCAATTTCTCCGCGGTTGGCGATCAGCACCTTGGTCAGCCGGCGGATGCCCGCGGCTGTAGATGACTGCGTTGATCCCGGCACGGTGGGTGCGGACTGCTCCGAATTTGCTGACAAGGCGTCTCCTTCTTTCCTTCAGGGAGCCTAGCGCGGTTTTGAGGGTTCCGCCGATATTACTTGCGGATTCCGCGCGTATACGGCCCTTCCTTTGTAGGGTTGCCACAAAGGGCGGCGAATTGGCTCACTCCGCCACGCATTCCGTCGTTACTCGGCGCGGACGTCCGCCGGGTCCACAGCCCCGCCGGTCCAGAGCTCGGTGATGCCCACATTCGCCTGGCCGAGCAGGGCACGCAGGGTGGAGATGGAGAGCCCGACGACGGTGTGGGGATCGCCGTCGACCTTGCGGATGAACGCCCCGCCGTAGCCGTCGATCGTGAAGGAGCCGGCGCACTGGAGCGGCTCGCCGGTGGCGATGTAGGTTTCGATTTCGTCAGCGCTCATCTCCATGAAGTGGACCTCGGCCGAGGACACCGAGCCCAGGGT
>NZ_CAKKMM010000626.1:0-2839 GCF_918698205.1 Microbacterium sp. Bi128
GGGCCAGCCCCTGCGCCTCGACTGGGCCGGCCGGCGCTACACGGTCTGCGCGGACCCCGTCCGCTGGTACGAACGCCGCCAATGGTGGGCCGAGGAACGCCGGGCGCCACTCGGAAGCGGGCCGGGCCTGGTGGACCATGAGATCTGGCGGGTCCAGGTGCGTGCGGCCGGGGATCACGCCGCGGATTCCACCCTCACCCTTGACCTGACCCGGCATGTCGGCAGCGGCCGGTGGCGGCTCCTGAAGATCCACGACGCCCTGCAGCCCCTCCGGAAGCCCGAATCAGCATGAGTTTCACCCATCTGCACGTCTCCACCGCGTTCAGCGCCCACTATGGCGTCTCCTGGCCGGAGGAACTTGCCGCCGCGGCCGCCGCTGACGGCGCCACCGCGCTGGCCTGCACGGACCGCGACGGCCTGTACGGAACCGTCAAGCACCTGAAGGCGTGCATGGCAGCCGGGCTTGATGCAATCGTCGGGGTGGACCTTGCAGTCTTTGACGACGACGGCGACCACCGCACCCAGCTCGGGGGACGCGTCGTCGTGCTGGCGCACGGACACAACAACGGTGCCGGCTACCGGGCGCTGTGCCGGCTGATCTCCGACGCCCACGCCCGCACCACGGGCAAGGCCGGGGGAATAGTGCCGGTGGCCGTCACCCGGGCGGAACTGGCCTCCCGCACCCTGCACCCGGAAACCCTGAAGCCGGTCCTGACAGTGCTGATCGGCCCGGACTCCGACGTCGGCCGGGCCATGGGCGGCCGGCGCTACCTGCGGCCCCGCACCCTGTTCAAACGATGGCTGGACGCCATGCCCCCCGGAACGCTGGCGGCAGAGGTTGTGTCCCAGCTCAGCCCGCCCGGGGAACCGCTGAGCACCGCCCACGCGGTGCGCATGCTCAAACTCGCCGCAGAACACGGGGTGCCCGCCGTGCTGAGCAACGCTGTGCGGTACGTGGCTGAGGACGGCGCGGCCACCGCCGATGTGCTGGACTCGGCCCGGACACTGAAATCCCTCCCCGAGCTCTCGGCTGCCCCGCTGCTGCAGCCCAACGGGCAGGGCTGGCTCAAATCGGCGGCCCGGATGCTGCAGCTGGGCAAGGAGATCATCCACGCCGCCGGCTACGGCACGGCGGACCTCAAACGGCTCCTGGCCCAGACCGAGGCGCTCGCGGACCGCTGCCGCATGGATCCGGAAGCCGACATGGGCTGGAAACAGCCCGTGGTCCCGGAGGCATCCGTGATCGGGATCGACGGCGACGCGCTCGCCGAACTGACCCTGCGGTGTGAGGCCGGCATCGGCCGCCGCTTCCCGGGCATTTCCGGGCAGCGGGAACAGCAGCTGCGGGCCAGGCTGGAGCATGAGCTCCGGATCATCGACTCGCTGGGTTTCGCCTCGTACTTCCTGACCGTCGCAGAGGTCTCCCGGATGATCCTGGCCCTGGGCATCCGGGCGGCCGCGCGCGGTTCGGGCGCCTCCAGCCTGGTCAACTACCTGATCGACATCAGCCAGGTGAACCCGCTCGAGCACGACCTCATCTTTGAACGCTTCCTCTCCCGCGACCGTGCCACGCTGCCGGATATAGACATCGACGTCGAAAGCGCCGAACGGCACAACGTCTACCGGAAGATCTTTGAGCGCTTCGGCGCCGAACGCGTCACGCTGATGAGCATGCAGAACGGGTACCGCGCTCGCGGTGCCGTGCGCGATGCCGGCCTGGCCCTGGGCATGGACGACAGCGAGGTCGGGGAAATCGCCAAGCAGCTGTGGCGGTTCTCGGCCCGGCACTTCCGCGAAGCCCTCGTGGAGAAACCCGAGCTGAAGGAATTCGCGGACCGGGTGGACCAGCGAGGCTTCTCCGAGAACCAGCAGCTGGACCTGCTGGTGGACCTCACGGAGCGGCTGGACCGGCTGCCCCGCCACATCTCCATGCACCCGTGCGGCGTCATCCTCGGCGACGCCACCCTGCTGGACCGCACCCCCGTGCAGCCCAGCGGCCTGGGCCTGCCCATGAGCCAGTTCGACAAGCACGACATGGACCCCATGGGCATGCTGAAACTCGATGTCCTTGGCGTCCGGATGCAGAGCGCCATGGCCTTCGCCGTCCGGGAAGTGATCCGGCTCCACCCGTCCAAGGCCGAGGTGGTGGCCGCCGGCGCGCATCCGGCCGGGCCGGACGGGACGGGCCCGGACTACATCGCCGAGGACGGTCACATCGACCTCAATGCGGTCCCGCTCGACGACGAACCCACCTTTGAGCTGATCCGCAGCACCCACACCCTGGGCTGCTTCCAGATCGAGTCCCCTGGCCAGCGCGAACTGATCGGCAAGTTGGCCCCCCGGGAGTTCAACGACCTCATTATCGACATTTCCCTGTTCCGCCCGGGTCCGATGAAATCCGACATGGTCCGGCCCTTCCTGGAGCACCGGCACGGATTCGCTCCCGAGGTCTACCCGCACCCGGACCTCAAACCTGTCCTTCAGGAAACCCACGGGGTCACGGTCTTCCACGAACAAATCCTCAAGACCTTCGACGTCATGACCGGGTGCGGGCTGGCGAGGGCCGACGAGTTCCGCCGTGCGCTGGGCAACGACGTGTTGGAAGCCAGGGTGGAGGAGTTTTTCCGGAAGGAGGCGCGGGCCCGGAATTACAGTCCCGAGGTGGTGGACAAGGTCTGGGGCACGCTGAAGGCCTTTGGCAGCTTCGGGTTCTGCAAGGCCCACGGAGCCGCCTTCGCCGTGCCCACCTACCAGTCGGCCTGGCTCAAGGCACACCACCCGGAGGCCTTCCTCGCCGGGCTGTGGGAACACGACCCCGGAATGTACCGCAGACGCCGGC
>NZ_CAKKMM010000627.1:0-2838 GCF_918698205.1 Microbacterium sp. Bi128
GGGGGTGACCACCCGCGCCTTTGACGGGGCTCCGTTCTCTGACCTCGTCCGGGAACGACTCGCCGCCGCCGTGGACGCGGGCCGTGGCACCGCCTACCGCGTCCAGCCCATGCCTCTTGCTGTACACCGGCGGGAGGACGGCGGCCTGGTCTGGTCAGGTTCCGACGTCGTGATGGGGGATGTGACCCGCGAAAATCCGCAGTTTGAACTCTTTGATGAGTCGCTGGTAACGCGTGTGCTCCTGGAGGATGGCGCTGCTGCCGGCATCGAAGTCCAGGACCGCCGCAGCGGCGAAACCCATCAGGTGGCCGCCCGATACGTTGTGGTGGGTGCGGATGCCCTGCGCACGCCGCAGCTGCTGTGGGCTTCCGGGATCCGGCCTGACGCCCTGGGCCGCTACCTCAACGACCAGGCGCAGGTGGTGTTCGCGAGCCGGCTGCGCGATGTCACGGCTCCGCAGGGCCGGGCAGCCGCCAACGGCGCGCTCAGTGAGCAGAGCGGAGTTGCCTGGGTTCCCTACACGGACGGGGCGCCCTTCCACGGCCAGATCATGCAACTGGATGCGTCACCGGTTCCCTTGGCCGACGATGACCCCGTTGTCCCGGGCTCTATCGTGGGGCTTGGCCTGTTCTGCGCCAAGGATCTGCAGCGCGAGGACCGGGTGGCATTCGACGACGGTGTCCGCGACTCGTACGGAATGCCCGCCATGCGCATCCACTATCGCCTCACAGAGCGGGATCACGAGGTGCTGGACCGCGCCAAGCAGGAAATTGTCCGCCTGGGCAAGGCGGTGGGTGAACCGCTCGACGAGCGTCCGTTCGTCATGCCGCCCGGCGCTTCGCTTCACTATCAGGGCACAACCAGGATGGGTGCAACGGACGACGGCGAGAGCGTGTGTTCGCCCGACAGCCAGGTGTGGCAGGTCCCCGGCCTCTTCGTGGCCGGCAACGGCGTCATTCCCACCGCCACGGCCTGCAATCCCACGCTGACCGCTGTGGCGCTCGCAGTGCGCGGGGCCCGGAAACTCACAGAAGAACTCAACAGCTCTTTACTTATGTCTGAATCAGACAATAGACTGATTAAATAATGAATAAGTGGTGCGATGCCGCTGCTATTTCGTTCAATCACAGGCAAGGCATGCCGCAGACAAGGAGGTCTCGATGATCGCCGACCGCATAATCGAGCAGGGAACACTGATCACCCAGGACGGCCGTACCGCCGTCGAAGTCCGCATCCCCTGGTACCGGGCCCTGCCGGGTTCCTGCATCGCTGGAGCTGCATTGACAGTGGACGGCGTCGCCGCCCCCGAGGGCTCACTGCGCTGGACCATGAACAATCGCACTTTCAGCTTCGAGGAACTCGTGGACGAGACCGGCGAATGGTGGTTCCCGCTGGACTCGGCAGTCCTTTCGGGTGACCTTCCCGTCCCGGACAGCCGGACCGAGCACGAGGTCAGGGTGGACCTGAAGCTCTACATCCCCTACATCATCACCGACCACGGCGTGCTGCACATCGAAGAGCACGACACCAAGACCATGAAGGTGGAACAGCGATGACCAGCCTCGGCACGCCGATCCAGGGCGTCACCCTTTACAGCTTCACCCGGGCCTTCCACGCCCGGCAGTACGACCTCGATGGCCTGATCCGCAAAGTGGCGGCCGAAGGCTTCGGCCCAGGGCTCGAAGTCATCGGATTCTCCAGCCTGCGCGGCTTCCCGGACCGGATCGATGACAACTTCGTGGGCCAGTTCCGTGATCTTGTGGCCGAGGTTGACCTGGTCCCCACCTCTCTCGCAGTCAACGTTGACACCGGAATCCGCCGCGACCGGCTGATGAACCATGACGAGCTTGTCGAATACATGCGCAAGCAGATCGAAGTAGCCGCCAGGCTCGGCTTCCCGATCGCCAGGGTGCAGATCTCGCTGACTCCGGACGCCATGGAAAGCCTGCTGCCCGTGGCCGAGAAGTACGGCGTCACCCTGGCCCTCGAAGTCCACGCGGACCAGCACGGCGCCCACGAACGTGTCCTGGCCCTTCGCGACCGCTACGAGAAACTCAATTCCCCCTTGCTCGGCTTCACCGCCGACTGGGGTGCCACCGTTACCGGCTTTGCGCCCTCCCTGCTGGAGGCCTACCGGCGGCGTGGTGCTTCGGAGGAACTTCTCGGACAGGTGGTCGACCTGTGGAATGGTTTCTACGTCGACGGACCGCCAAACACGCAAAAGGTTCACGGTGAACGCTTCGGTGCCTTCATCGGCCTGGCGGCCCGGAACGGCCGGCCCGATCTTGGCATTGACTTCGCCATCAACGGAACAGGGCTTTTCGGTCCTGCCCCGCTGGACACCTGGCTGGAGATCATGCCTTGGGTCCGCCACGTGCACGGCAAGTTCTTCGGCATCGACGAGACCGGCGAAGAGCCCTCGGTGCCGGTCCGGAGCCTTGTCCGGCAGCTGGTTGAGCACGGCTACTCCGGCGCAATCTCCAGCGAATACGAAGGCTGGCACTGGAACAACTGGCAGGACCCGTTCGACATCATCCGCGGCGAGCAGGCCGTCCAGCGCTCAGCGGCCGCCAACGCCGGTTCGGCCATTATCACCGACGCTTCAGAAGCCCGCCGCATCCTCAACAGCCATCTCGCCCAGCCCGTCCGCGGCTGACAACGAAGGAACCAGAAATCATGTCAGAAGGCATCGCAGGCTCGGGCATCGAGCTTGGCATCACCCTCTATTCGCTCACCTCCGAGTTCGCCGCAGGGCTCTACACCCCTGAGACGCTGATCAAAGCTGTTGCAGATGAAGGCCTCGGCCCGGGGGTTGAGTTCAACATCGCCCAGATGCTG
>NZ_CAKKMM010000628.1:0-2838 GCF_918698205.1 Microbacterium sp. Bi128
GAAAGTACCTGGGAATGAGAGATTCCTGGGGAGGATTTGCTCCTACGGCGCCTGCTGAACGTACCGGCAGGACTCTCCCGCCGCAGATCATAAGCTGTGCCACTGGTCGGTGACACAGCTCACAATTTATCCGGTTCCCGGGCAGGATGCAAAATTTATTTCAATTGAGTCGCTGTCCCGCGGACGACGGCGGGAGCTCTTCGCCGTCGTCCGCTTGCGTGGGTGAGGCGCATGAGGGCCGTGTCGTTGATCCGGAACACGCGGTCCCAGAGGTCGTCGTCCACCTCGTGGATCGGACCCAGGGGGTTAGTCCATTCGGTGCATTATTCTGAACGGGATACTTTACATTTTCATGCGCGTCCCTCCCAGAGCGCTCATACGCAAGGAGCCTCCGTGAGCCTTCCGGATCAAGCGATGGAACAGGCAGCTCCCAGCAGACCACCAAGCAGGACTCCCGCCGGGGATGCCGCTTGGGGGTGGCTGATCGGGATCCTCGCAGGATTGCTCGGCTTGGGCCCTTGGCTGGTATCCGGCGCACAGCTCCCGTTGCAGAACTTGTGGGGCCCAGAGGTCGTTCCAGACCAGATGCCTGTGTCGTTACTGCCGCTGAGCCAGTACGAACTCACCACGATCGTAGCCCTCCTCACCGTAGGAGGTGCAGCGGCCGGACTCGCGGTGCGCATCCGGTCCCCCGCCCGACGGCGACTGGTGACGTGGTGCGCGGCAGCCGGCGTTCTTGTGGTCCAGTTCACGGCTGCCGTCCAGTCCTTCACAGTGCTCGACGGCGGCTTGGCGGGCGGAACAATGGCGAGCCTGTACTTCGCCGGGCTGCTCGCGGGCGTGACCGCATCCCTCGCTGCTGCCCTCGTGGCGCACCTGCTGCTCTGTTCAAGGACCCGGAGCCTGGCGGCATTGGGCGCCGGACTCGTGGCGGTGCCGTTCGCTTCGTGGACGGTGGAGTGGGTTGTCGGCTTCGTTGGGCACATCAACGTCCCCGTCGCAGTGCCGTCAATCGCTCACTGGATTCCCGCCATCCTCGTTGGTTGCGCCCTGGCATGGTGCGGCCTTCGTCCTGCGCGGCGGACCGCGGTGTGGGCCGTGAACCTTGCGCTGTTGTGGTTGGTTCCCGCCCTGTTCATCTCGGTCAACTACGTCCTGGGGACCCGTATCCTGGCTGGCGACCTGCAGGAGATGCTGTTAATGAGTCGGCAAATCTTGGCGGCAACACTTGGACCCGAGGGCGGAGCAGCTCCCAAAATCTTGCTGGCTCTGGTCATCGCGTTGGCGGGGCTGGGGGCCAAATCCATTGCCGCTCGCCGGCGGCCGGACGTGCCCATCTTCCCGTCCGCGTAAAATCCGGGCTTACCCGCGATGCGTGGACGTGATTGCACCGGCGGATCCAATGGTGCCATGACGGATTTGATCCAAATCCAGCGGACGACGACGGGACTTCCCGCCGTCGTCCGTATGTGTTTGATGCCGCTCCCCTACAGGGCGGACCAGCCGCCGTCGGAGGCGAGGATGGCGCCGTTGATGTTGGTGCCGTCGTCGCTGAGCAGGAACGTGATGGACGCGGCGAGCTGCGCGGCGGTGGCGGGCGTCGGGACGGTGGCCTGCATCAGCGGGCCGAGGCGTTCGGCCGCGAGCTGGGACCCCCAGTTGGCCACGATGTTGGTGATGGTGGGGCCGGGGGCCACGGCGTTGAAGCGCAGGCCCTTCGGCCCGTACATCACGGCCGAGTTCTTGGTCAGGCCCACGACGGCGTGCTTGGACGCGGTGTAGGCGGCGCCGGCGGCGGACCCGCGCAGGCCGGCCTCGGAGGCGACGTTGACCACGGAGCCGGTCCCGGCGTCCAGCATCAGCGGCACCACCGCGCGGGTGAGGCGCATGAGGGCGGTGACGTTGATCCGGAAGACCCGGTCCCAGAGCTCGTCGTCCACCTCGTGGATCGGGGCGAAGTTGTCCATGATCCCGGCAACGTTCGCCAGCGCGTCGATGCGTCCGCCGGCGGCAGCGACGACGGCGGCCACGGTCTCCTCGGTGGAGATGTCGCCGGCCACCGGGACCAGGTCCAGGCCGGCGTTCTCGGCCACGAGGTCATCCAGGCGTTCCTTGCTGATGTCGGCGGCGATGACGCGGCCGCCTTCCCTGGCGATCCGCAGGGCGGTGGCCTGGCCGATGCCGGAGGCGGCACCGGTGACGATGACGGTCTTGCCGGCGAACCGGCCGGTGGTGGTGGCTTCCTGCCATGAAGCTTCGTTGCCCATGATGTCCTTCCAGACGTTGCTGACGGTGATGCCGCCCAGCTTATGACACTCCGTGTCATTATGTAAGGGTGAATACTGGTGGGATGCCTTCGGATGCTGTGACCACCGCCGTCCCGCGCTCCGCCGGGCGGCCGGTGACGATTGATCCCGACGCCGTGGCCGCCATCGCGCTGCGCCTGTTCGCCGAGCGCGGCTACGAGCAGACCTCCATGGAGGACATCGCCCGCGCGGCGGGAATCGGGCGCAAGAGCCTGTACCGGTACTTCTCCAGCAAGGCCGAGCTCGTCTGGGGCGGCATGGAACCGGTGGTCGAGGCCTCCGGCCTGGTACTGGATTCGGCCCGCGTTGAAGGTCCCGACGGCGACATCCTGGCGGGGCTGCGCTACGCGGCGGTCGCCGGCGTTGCTGTCCTGCCCGACCTGGCGGTCACGCGCGGCCGGCTGCGGCTGATCGCCGAGCACCCCGAGCTGGCCAGCCGGAGCTACGAGTCCCTGGCGCCGCAGCGCGAGCGGACCAGGGCCTACCTGGTGTCAGCGGGCGTCTCTGGGGACGTCGCGGGGTATCTGTGTGC
>NZ_CAKKMM010000629.1:0-2838 GCF_918698205.1 Microbacterium sp. Bi128
CCCTAACTGCGCCCACCCTATCGGCCGAGCTTTCCGAGGATGGCCGCGAGTTCCGGGGTCGTCACGCCGTGGCGGAAGAGGTAGTCCGCAGTGTTGAGGGACCGGACAAATTGCAGCAGGCTCTGGCCCCGGGATTCCAGCAGGGGCGCCAGCACATTCTCGGGCAGGAAACGCTCGTGGGGATGCGGGACTGCGGCGCGCCGGAGGTGCTCGTTGATGCCCCGCATGGAGCGCTGGTAGCCGCTCACAATGGCCTCTTCGCCGTCACCGGCGAGGTCCTGGAGCATGGCTGCGATCATGCCGCTCCGGTCCCGCCCCGCGGAGCAATGGATGACCACACCGCCTTCCGCGGCGGCCACCGCCTTGAAGACCCGGGACAGCAGGTGCGGGAACAGCCTGGCGTTGTCCGCATAACAGGCGGGGTCGTTCAGGTAAGGCACGCAGAGCTCGCGGAATTCGCGGTTGTCCGGGTCTTCGGTGGGTGCCAGCACGACGTCGAAACCGGCCAGGGCCCCAGCCCGCACCGGCGGATCGGTCTCCCGGCGCCGGATTTCGGCTTCGTTGCGGAGGTCGATGACGGTCCGGATGCCCCGGCGGTGCACCTGCCGCCAGCCGGCCTCGGTGAGCCACTCCCGCCGTCCCATGCGGAACACGTCCCCGGCCACGTGCCACGCGTTGACGGCCCCATCCCACTCCACGGTTCCGGGCACCGCCTGCCCCTTGGCTTGGCCCAGGGGCGCTGCAGGAATCATCATCCAGAAAGCTAAGCACACGCACCGGCGCGATCAGCGGCAGGATTCACAAACGTTATACACAATGGGACCATTGGCATGGTGCGGGGTTAACGCTTCGCAACACGTTTTTCACGGCACGGGCGCTGAATCCAGGGTGCCACTGAGGAGAACACCATGGGACGTCTGAAACTTCGACGCCGGCGGACGGCTCTGGCGGCCGGTCTCGCCGCCCTGGCCATGGCGGCCGGTGTGGCGGCGGTACCGGCGGAGGCGGCGGACAGGACCCGGTACGTCGCGCTCGGAGACTCCTATGCCGCCGGGCTGGGGGCGGGGCCGTACCTGGATGATTGCTACCGGAGCGAGAACAGCTATTCCGAACTCGCTGCCCACACGAAGACCATCAAACTCGTCGCCAACGCGGCCTGCAGCGGCAAGACGACCCAGGACGTCGTCAACACCCAGCTCAGGCGGCTGACCAGGAGCACCGGGCTCGTCACCATCACTGCCGGCGGCAACAACCTCCGGTTTGCGGAAATCCTCGCCTCCTGCGGCGCCGCCATGGTCAATCCCGCTGCGGGTCCGCTGTGCGATGCCGCCAGTGCCTACGCCGAGGGCCAGATCTCCAGCCACCGACTGTCCGGCGACGTGACAGCGATGATCCAGCGCGTGAAGGCTGCCGCCCCCAACGCCAAGGTTGTAGTGACGGGCTACCCCTACCTCTATGACCCGGTCGCGCCCGGCCAGGCTGATCCGATGTCCCGGTTCATCTACAAGGCCACGGTCCTGGCGGACGGCCTGAACGGCTCCATCGCCGCCGCCGCCCGGGCCACCGGAGCGGAGTACGTCGATGTCCGGGCCGCTTTTGCCGGTCACGGCGTGAACTCTGCGGCTCCGTGGATCAATTTCAGCCGTACAGCCCTGGCCAGTCCCGAAAACTTCCACCCGAACGCCCGGGGCTACGAGGCGTACTTCGCATCGCTTAACGGGGCCAAGGCCTACTCGGCACGCTAGCGCCGCTTGGCCAGCCGGGATTCGAGGGCGTTCCGGACCATCGGCCATTCATGTTCCAGGATGGAATACACGACGGTGTCCCGCAGCGCCCCGTCGGCGCTGCGCGTGTGGCTGCGGAGCACGCCGTCCTGTTTGGCCCCCAGCCGCGTGATCGCCTCGCGGGACTGGTGGTTGAGCCAGTGCGTCCGGAACTCGACGGCGGGGCAGCCCAGCGTATCGAAGGCGTGCCGCAGCAGCAGCAACTTGGAGTCCGGATTGCTGCCGCTGCCATGCGCGGACGCCGCGTTCCAGGTGGAGCCGATCTCCACCCGGGGCGTGGCGGCGTCGATGTTCATGTAGGTGGTCATGCCGATCACCCGGCCCGGTCCGCCGGCAGCGGGGTCGAGCAGCCGCGTGGTGAAGGGCAGCATGGCACCGCTGTCCTGCAGGGCCAGTCGACGCTCAATCTCGGCGGCCATGTGCTGCGGGGCGGGCACGCTGGTGTACCAGAGGTGCCACAGCTCGCCGTCGCGTGCCGCCTCGACAAGGCCGTCATGGTGGTCCTGGCTCAGCGGCTCAAGGACGACGTACTTGCCGGTCAGGGTGATGGGCGCGATCGCGGGGCGGTCCAGGGAGGTCACCGCACCATCCTAGGGGCACGGACGAATGCCGGTCACTTGGTCCAGTCGAAAAAGCCCTTGCCGGACTTGCGGCCCAGTTCGCCGCGGGCCACCTTGTCGCGGAGGATCTGCGGCGGAGCGAAACGGTCACCCAGCGTGGACTGCAGGTACTCCGCGATGCCGAGGCGCACGTCCAGGCCCACTATGTCGGTGGTCCGCAGCGGTCCCGTGGGGTGCTTGTAGCCCAGCACCATGGCGTTGTCGATGTCTTCCGCGGTGGCCACGCCCTCTTCCACCATGCGCATCGCTTCGAGGGCGATCGCGACGCCCAGCCTGGAGGAGGCGAAGCCGGGCGCGTCGTTGACCACGACGGCGGTCTTGCCGAGCGCCTCCACCCATCCGCGGGCGGCCTGGGCCAGGGCGTCGGAAGTCTGCTCGCCGAGGACCACTTCGATGAGCGTCGACGCCGGCACCGGGTTGAAGAAGTGCAGGCC
>NZ_CAKKMM010000630.1:0-2835 GCF_918698205.1 Microbacterium sp. Bi128
AGCTGGTGGACGCCCTGGAAGAGCTCGACGACGTCCAGAACGTGTACAGCAACGCCGACCTCAGCGACGAAGTGCAGGCCGCACTGGAAGCCGAGTGACCCGCTCACCCAAACGTGACTTTTGGGGCCCGGTCTTGACGGCCCAACCGTGACGCTGCGCGTGTTGGGGGTCGACCCGGGCCTCACCCGTTGCGGGATCGGCGTTGTCGACGTGGAGCGGAACCGGCGGGCCACTTTGGTGGCCTTCGGCGTTGTGGGCACCTCACCCGAGGAGAGCCTGGACCAGCGGCTGCTGGTCATCGCCACGTCCATCGACGAGTGGCTGGACCGCTACGAACCCCAGGTCCTCGCCGTGGAGCGGGTCTTTTCCCAGCTCAACGTCAGCACGGTCATGGGGGTGGCGCAGGCCTCCGGTGTGGTCATTGCGGCCGCCGCGCGCCGTGGCATCCCGGTGGCTCTGCACACCCCGTCCGAGGTCAAGGCAGCCGTGACGGGAAGCGGGACCTCGAACAAGGATGCGGTCACCAAGCTGGTGACCAAGATCCTCCGGCTGGACGCGCCTCCGCGCCCTGCCGACGCCGCCGACGCCCTTGCGTTGGCCATCACCCACGCTTGGCGGGCCGGCAGCGGGGCCGCCGTAGCCACGACTGGGCCGGGCAGCCAGTCCCTCACTCCGGCGCAGCGGGCGTGGGCGGACGCGGAGGCAAAAGCGCGCCGTGCGCGCTGAATGTCCGGCTGTGACGCCGCGGGGCTTGGTAGGGTATTCGTAGATATGTTCGGATAGCCGGCGTGCCCGGCTGTACGTTCTTTCATCACCCAGTTGTAGACGCCAGTTAGACCAGGAGCCCGGCCTTGATCAGTTTTCTTCGTGGAACCGTTGCGCATGTTGGCCTGTCCTCCGCCGTGATCGACCTCAACGGCGCCGGCATGAGCGTCAACGCCACACCGCAGACCCTCAGCGGCCTCCGGGTGGGTGAGGAGGGAAAACTATTCACGTCCCTGATCGTGCGGGAAGACTCGCTGACCCTGTTCGGCTTCGCCAGCGATGACGAACGCGAGGTGTTTGATGTGCTCCTCAGCGTCAGCGGAGTCGGTCCCCGCCTCGCACTGGCGGTGCTGGCCGTCCACGAGCCCGAAGCCATCCGGGTGGCCGCCCACTCCGGCGACGGCAAGGCCTTCACGAAGGTCCCCGGCATCGGACCGAAGGTGGCCGGCCGGATCGTGCTCGAACTAGCCGGCAAGCTTGTGCCGCACGGCACCGCCGGCGCACCTGTCGCGGCCGTGTCCGCCGAATCCGTCTGGAAGCCGCAGGTGGTGGCCGCGATGACCAGCCTGGGCTGGTCCGAAAAGGATGCCACGGCCAGCATCGACAAGTCCCTTGCCGATTCCCCGGACCTCGCGGCGAACGGCAATGTGGCGGAGATTCTCCGCGCGACGCTGCGCTGGCTGGGCCAGGACGGCGCCCGCGCCGGGAACCGGGTAGGCGCGCGTGGCTGAGCCGTCGATCGTCGCCGGGGGAGAGGAACCGGAGGAGCGGGTCATCGAAGCCGCCCTGCGGCCCAAGAACCTGCACGACTTCGTGGGCCAGCACCGGGTCCGCAAGCAGCTCTCCCTCGTGTTGGAGGCCTCGCGCATGCGTGGGCGCAGCGCGGACCACGTGCTGCTCTCGGGCCCTCCCGGCCTGGGCAAGACCACACTGTCCATGATCATCGCCGCCGAAATGAACGTTCCGCTGCGGATCAGCAGCGGCCCGGCCATCCAACACGCGGGCGACCTTGCGGCCATCCTGTCCTCACTCTCTGAGGGCGAGGTCCTGTTCCTGGATGAAATCCACCGCATGTCCCGGCCGGCCGAGGAAATGCTGTACATGGCGATGGAAGATTTCCGCGTCGATATCGTCGTCGGCAAGGGCGCCGGCGCCACGGCCATTCCGCTGGAGCTGCCGCCCTTCACGCTCGTCGGCGCCACCACGCGGGCCGGCCTCCTACCCGGCCCGCTGCGGGACCGGTTCGGTTTCACCGGCCACCTCGAGTTTTACTCCGTCGAGGAGCTGGAACTGGTCCTGCGCCGCTCCGCCGGCCTGCTGGACCTGAAGGTCAACTCCGCCGGATTCAGCGAGATTGCCGGCCGGTCCCGGGGCACGCCGCGCATCGCCAACCGGCTCCTGCGCCGGGTCCGGGACTGGGCGCTTGTGCACGGCATCGAGCAAATCGACGCGCGGGCGGCCTCCGCGGCCCTGGACATGTATGAGGGGGACAAGCGGGGCCTGGACCGGCTGGAAAGTGCCGTTCTCGAGGCCCTCATCACCAAGTTCGGCGGCGGCCCGGTAGGCCTGTCCACGCTCGCGATCGCCGTCGGCGAGGAAACGGAGACCGTGGAAACGGTCGCCGAGCCCTATCTGGTGCGCGAAGGACTCCTGGGCCGGACGCCGCGCGGCCGGATAGCCCTGGCGCCGGCATGGACGCACCTGGGCTTCGCCATTCCGGCCGGCGCCTTCGGCCAGGACCCGCTGGAACTGTTCCAGGCCGACGAGCCGGGCGAGAGCCCGATCGGCGGGTCCGGTGGGGATCTCGGCGAAGAAACCGATCCTCAGTGGATCCGAAACAGCCGCTAGCACCGTTCTTTCAGCTTTTCCCTTTAGACTGGTATGACGCTCGGCACGTCCGGGTTTTGTTTCCGTGGGCGGAGAGCAGGTAGCCGCCGGCGGTCTGGGGGACGGTCTCGCGGCCAGTTTGCTGCGCAGACCCCTGCCCGCGCCGTCAGGAGCAAACGGACGTTGCTGAAACACAGCTATGCAAGTACAGAACGGAACTTTCCCCTTGGATCTAATGACAAT
>NZ_CAKKMM010000631.1:0-2835 GCF_918698205.1 Microbacterium sp. Bi128
CGGCCGTCCCGGACGCCGTCGGTCATCATGGCCGCGGTGTCGTCCCAGAGCCGGCGGGCCGCGTCCGGTGACAGTTCGGCGCCGGGCAGCCAGGGGTTGAGCCGCTGCCGGAACAGGAGTTCGGCCCGGTAGACGTTCCCGACGCCGGCAATCACCTTTTGGTCCATCAGCAGGGCCGCCAGCGGTGTGCGTTTGGCCGCCACGCTGGCGCTGAAGGTGTCCCGGTCTCCCGGAAGGTTCCGCAGCGGGTCCGGGCCGAGCCGCGCCAGTACGGCCGCCGCTTCCGCGTCCGTGATCGCCTCGCACGTGGTCGCGCCGCGGAGATCGGCCCAGCCGTGCGCGCCGGCGAGCCGGACCCGGACGGCACCGACCGGCGCGGGCGGGCCCTCATATGCGGCCAGCCCGGCCGCCTCAGCGTCGTCGTAGACTTCCCGCTCCCCCACCTTCCGGGGCGCGCCAATGCTGGAGGCGCCGCGGAAGGTGGCGTCACCGCCGAAATCCCAGGCGCCATAGAGACCCAGGTGGACGTGCAGGAGAAGCCCGTGCCCGAACTCCAGGAAGAGGTGCTTCCCGTGCGCCAAGGAACTGACGAGGGTGTGGCCGTCCAGCAGCGCCGCGCCCTGGGCAAACCGGCCCTGCGGACTGGAGACCGCGAGCCGCTCCCCCGCGAAGACGTCCCCGAACTGGCGGGCCAGCCGGTGCACGGAATGCCCCTCCGGCACTAGTCGATGACCTCGCCGGTGCGCTCGTACGTGGCGATCTTGCCGATCCGGCGGACGTGGCGCTCATCGTTGCTGAAGGGTTCGGCCAGGAACGCCTCGATGATTTCCGTGGCCTCGTCGACGCTGTGCTGGCGGCCGCCGACGGCGACGACGTTGGCGTCGTTGTGCTCACGTGCCAGCTGGGCGGTGGACAGGTTCCAGGCCAGCGCGGCACGGACGCCCTTGACCTTGTTGGCGGCGATCTGCTCGCCATTGCCAGAGCCGCCGAGGACTATGCCGAGGGCGTGGGTTCCGGCCTCCTGGTCCGCGACGACGGCGAGGGCGGCGTTGATGCAGAACGACGGGTAGTCATCCAGGGCGTCGTAGACCTTCGGTCCGTGGTCCACCACCTCATAGCCCTTGGCGCCGAGGTGGCTGACCAGGTGGGCGCTGAGCTCCATTCCGGCGTGGTCGGTGGCAATGTGCACGCGGGGCAGGTCAGAAATGGTCACGGCTGTTCCGTTCGGTTGCGGCGCCGGGCGGCGGCCGGGGCGGTTGGGGTCTGGTCCAAGCCTACTAGGCCGGGCCTCCCGGGACCTTGCTGCAGCCCGCCGAACCCCTCACTGGACGGTCGTGTTACACAGGCCCGGCACGCCGTCGTACTCCGCCGTCCTGCTCCACCGTCCTACTCCACCGGGGACCGACACCGCCGTGCTACACGGCCGTGCTACACGGCGGTGGTCCCGCCGTTCCGCCGGGCCCTGTCCGCCACCCGGGACAGCGTTTGGGCGATATTGTCCGCCGCGGTGGCACTGCCGCCGCTCACCGCCAGCCGGCGCCCGTCCGAGCGGTCGATGACCACCGCGGGGCCGCTGCTGACCAGCATCGCGGTGGTGTTGCCATGGGTCCGGTAGCCCCACCCGCCATAGTCCGCCGCCGTGACGTCCCTGGGCGTCGCGGCGTCGATGGCCGCGGCCGGAACTTCCATGACCCGGACGAAGCCTGCCGCGAAGACGTGCAGGCCGCCGCGGTCGACCCGGATCCGGGCCACCAGGAACGCCGCGGCCACCAGGGCCGCCGCCACCAGGAGGACAGACAGCCACGGCACGGCAACGGTCAGGAGGGCGGCCGGCAGAAGCGTTGCGATGCCGAGCATGACGAAGATGGAGCTGCGGGCGTGGACCCAGAGGCTGACCCGGTCCCTGGCCAAATCCGGATCCTGTTCACGCTCGAGCGCCTGCCGGACGGCGACGTCGTCATCAACGGACCAGCGCTCGTCGGCCTTGAAGACAAAACCCATCACAACGCCCAGGCCGAGGGCCGCGCCGCTGCCGAGAGCCAGGACCGAGGCGTCCACATGGGATCCCCGCGCATCGGGCAGGCCCAGCTGGCCCACAAGCACGGCGGCAAGGACTGTGGTGACGAACAGGCTCATGGACAGGCCGGCGCCCATCATGATGCGGCGCATCATCGCGGGGCGCGACAGCGGCACGGCCTGCAGCAGCACGGCCCAGCCGATCACCACGATCAGCGAGGCTCCGGCTCCCGCGACTGTCACGAACGGCGCAAAGTCGGCGGCACCGGCGGCGGTCCAGCGGACGGCCAGCGGCTCGGGCAGATCCGGGCGTACCAGAAGCGCACACACAACGAATCCTGCCGCCAGCATCAGGGGGAAACCGATGGCAAAGCGCAGCGCCCTGGCATCGACGGAGTCACGGATCTTTCCCATGCTCCAACGCTACCGCGGACGCACCTTGATGGATCTGGGGACGTGCGCGCAGGTCAGGAGGTGGACGGGAAGCAAATGTGGCATCAGGCATGTAGTCCGGCGCCCGGACCTCGCCACGAGCAAGAAGAGACCGCCGGGGCAACGTCAACGTGGCCGCCCCAACCGCACCGATCTGACGCGAATGGCCGCTAAGCGCATCGGCTTAGCGGCCATTCGTGGCAAATCGTGGGCTGGGCGCAAAGGCCTTGGGGCCGGTTGTGACCGGGCTAACTTGCCAAGGGCCGCTAACGTGAAAGAATAATTTCACAGTATCGCCGGCGACCGCGGCCGCGGCCGGCCGGCAGTATCCATCTTCTTCTGGAGGCCCCTTTGCCCGGTAGGAACCTGACCCGCGCCGAAGCCCGC
>NZ_CAKKMM010000632.1:0-2834 GCF_918698205.1 Microbacterium sp. Bi128
ACGTCATCATGTCCGCCCTGCAAGTGCAGAACTGGAACCAGGCCTTCAGCGTGGACAGTTACGCCGCGGCGACCGCCCTGGTGTCCCCGGTGCAGCACTTCTGGTCCCTGGCCGTGGAAGAGCAGTTCTACCTGATCATTCCCGTCATCCTGCTGGCGGGAGTGGCCGTCACCGTGAAACGGCGCCTCCGGATCGAAACCGTCTCCTTATGGATCCTGGCGGTGGTGTCACTGGCGTCGTTCGTCCACAGCGTCGCCTTCTCGTCCTCCCAGCACGACATGGCCTACTTTGCGACCACCACGCGGATCTGGGAGCTGGGCGCCGGGGGCATCGGCGCCCTGCTGATTCCCAAATTGCGCCTGGGCCCGGTGCGGGCCTGGCTTTCGGGCTGGATCGGCCTGGGCGTGATCGTCTATTCCGCGATGGCACTCTCCGTTGCGATGGACTTCCCGGGCAGCATCGCCCTCCTGCCCGTCGCGGGGACATTGCTGCTGCTCACCGCGGGTTCGCCGGCGGCCGAACCGGCCACTCCGGGCAGCCCTGCCGGTTACTCGGCAAGCCGGGTCCTCAGCCTGCGGCCAGTGACCTACATCGGCGATCTCTCATATTCCCTCTACCTGTGGCATTGGCCCGTCGTCGTGATCTACGTCTTCCACCTCGGGCGGGCTCCGGGCGTCATCCAGGGAACCGCCATGGTGGCCATCAGCCTGGCCCTGGCGGTCGCCTCCTACCACCTCGTCGAGCAGAAGTTCCGGCACGGAAGCCCAGCCGCCCAAGGATCGACGCCCGGACGGTGGGGATTGCTGCGCCGGAATGCCTTCGTCCTGGCAGCAGGACTGATCGTGGCGTCGACGGTGGCAGCGGCGGTGCCGTGGGGCGTCGTGGAAGCCAAGTCGCAGCAGCTGAACGCGGCCATGAACCTGCGCGACTATCCCGGCGCCACGGCATTTGATCCCGTCCGGCCCGCCGCCGTCCCCGACGGCGTGCCCGTCCGGCCCGATCCCGCCGTCGCCATGAAGGATGTGCCACTGACCTGGACGGAGACGTGCGGGAAGTTCAACCCGGCCGTCACCGGGGTTGACCAATGCGTTTTCGGCGCGCCGGAGGCCACCCAGACGGTGGTCGTCGTCGGGGACTCACACGCCGCGCAGTACGTGGATCCGCTCGTGATTGCCGGCGCAGACGGGGGCTGGAAGGTACAGGCCATGGTCCGGAACGGATGCCCCTTCACGGCAGCGCCGGCGGCCAATGGCACCACGGTGTACCGCAGTTGCTCGGAACAGAACAAGGCCACATTGCAGCGCATCCTGACGCTGCGTCCACAGTTGGTGGTGGTATCGGGAATGGCGCCGGCCGGCTACCGCGAAGCCCTCAACTGGACGTGGGCCAGCCCGGAAGAACTCGTCAACGGCTATGTCCAGCTCCTGAAGCCGCTCCGGGAAGCCGGGATCCGCGTGGCCGTCGTGCCCGACACGCCGTATCCGGAATTTTCGGCACCGGACTGCGTCCAGGCCAATGGACCAGGCTCGCCCGCGTGCCAGTTCACCGTATCCGACGCCGGCACCGCCGCCGACCCCCTGCAGCTGGCCGGGGCACGCGTGCCCGGCGTCGAGGTTCTGGATATGTCCGCCTATTTTTGCCGGCAGGGGATCTGCCCGGCCGTGATCGGCAACGTGCTCGTGTACCGGGACAACCACATGACCAACACCTTTGCCAAGACGCTGGCACCGGCACTGGCCCGGCAACTCAGTTTCTAGGCAGCGGCCGCGGAGGTGCCCCCGGAGCCTGCCCCGCGGGCCAGGGACCGGCGCAGCCTGCGGGCAGGTTGCGGGCAAGGTGCCGCTGCAGGCTGCGGAACCTGCCCCGCAGCCTGCAGCACGCCGGGGTTCAGTTCCCGCAGGCCGTGACCTTGTAGAGCTTCGCCTCGCCCTGGCTGTCAATGAGCTGCACGCCGGGGTTCGCTGCGAGATTCCGCAGCCCGGCGGGAGTGTGGTCTCCGCCGTGGACTTCGACCGGGCCGAAGTCCAGGATGTAGTAGGCATTCGCCGCGCGGACTGCCTGGCAGACGCTGGCGTCCGTCGTCACGTTGCCCATCGAATCGTAGATCCGCTTCACATCCGGAGAGACGTAGCTCATGACATGCAGCTGGGCCGACTTCCGCTCGCCCAGCGCGTAGGACAGCGCCGCACCGGTGTAGGGATTATCGATCAGCAGGGCATTTTCGGGGACAGTCTGGGGCAGGCGCTTCATGAGCTGGAGCTCGTCGGTGGAGACCAGCGGCGAATCGGCGGCGAGCCTGTAGTTCCTCGAGCCCTGCTCAACCTCCAGCTCCAGGCCGCCCTGCTGTCCCAGGGCGATGGCGGCCAGCACGACGGCGGCGATGCCTACGGTCCGGTAGGCCGCGGTTCCGGCGCGCCCCCAGCGCGGAGAGCCGTCAAGGGCCACCGCGAGGGCCTTGGACCGGCCGCGCACCGCCAGGATTCGGCGCCCTGCCCAGTCAATGCCGACGGCGACCAGCAGGACCGCAACCAGCGGCAGCAGGGCGGCAATCCGGTAGCTGTCGTTGTACCAGACGCCGGTGAGGAAGTCCCGGGTTTCCGACCTGGTGAAGCCGGAGACCACAACGAACAGATAGGTGAACAAGGCGAAGACGGCAGCGATCCACACGCGCTGCCAGCGGTCCTGGAAGCACGCCCAGAGGCCGAGGAATACCAGCGGGGCCACGAGCCAGGCCAGTGCCAGGCCATCGGGGGAGATGGTGACGGCTTCGCCGATGGCCTTCGGAATGCTCTGGTAAGGGCCCCAGAACGAAGCCTCCAAGGGCGGGCGCAGAT
>NZ_CAKKMM010000633.1:0-2834 GCF_918698205.1 Microbacterium sp. Bi128
GAACTCCTCGCACCCGACGCAGTACAGCGCCTCGAACTCGCCCGCGTAGATGTAGCCCCGGTCGTACAGCGCCTGCACGAACTTGGCCACGCGCTCCTCGTGACGCGGCTGGCTCGTGCGGATGAAGTCGTCGTTGGCGACGTCGAGCGTCTTCAGCAGCGGGAACCACGACTCGCCCACGAGCTTGTCGACCCACTCCTGCGGCGTGTGGCCGTTGGCGGCGGCGGCGCGCATCATCTTCTGGCCGTGCTCGTCGGTGCCCGTCAGCATCCAGGTGTCGTCACCGGCCTGACGGTGCCAGCGCGCGAGGGCGTCGACCGCCACGGTCGTGTAGCCGTGGCCGATGTGGGGCACGTCGCTCGGGTAGTAGATCGGCGTGGTGATGTAGAAAGATCGGCCGGAAGTCACCCCAGGATTCTACGGGGGACGGCTCCGCCCTCCGGCCGGTGTGACGCGTCAGCCCTTGACCGCGAGCGCCGCCTGGTACAGCTCGCGCGAGGAATGCCCCGTGAGCGACGCGACCTCGGCCGCGGCCTCCTTGAGCCGCGTCCCGCTGCGCACCAGTTCGAGCACCTGGGTCACGGCATCCGGGAACGCCACCTCGCGCGCCGACGCGCCGCCGACGACGATCGCGATCTCGCCCCGGACGCCCTCGGCGGCCCAGGCGGCGAGCTCGGCCAGAGTGCCGCGCTTCACCTCTTCGTAGAGCTTGGTCAGCTCGCGGCAGACGGCCGCAGGGCGATCGGCGCCGAAGGCGGTCGCCATGTCGTCGAGGGTGGATGCCAGCCGCGAGGGCGACTCGAAGAAGACGAGGGTCCGCTCCTCCGACGCCAGCTGCGCGAAGGCCTTGCGGCGGTCGCCGGGCTTGCGGCGAGGGAACCCCTCGAAAGCGAAACGGTCGGTCGGCAGCCCCGAGACCGCGAGGGCCGTGACCACGGCGCTCGGCCCCGGAAGGACCGTGACGGTGACGCCCGCGGCGGCGGCCGCGGCGACCAGACCGTAGCCGGGGTCGCTCACGGTGGGCATGCCGGCGTCGCTCAGGACGAGCAGGTCGTCCTCGCGGGCCAGCTCGACCAGCTCGGCGGCGCGTTCCTTCTCGTTGTGGTCGTGCAGGGCCAGCAGACGCGGCCGATTGCTCACGCCGAGACCCGCCAGCAGGCGCTGCGTCGTGCGGGTGTCCTCGGCGGCGATGACGGTCGCGTTCTCGAGGGCCTCGACCAGGCGGCGAGACGCATCACCCAGGTTGCCGATGGGGGTCGCCGCGAGGATGATCACCGCCTCACCTTATGCTGGGGGCGTGAGTGCCGTCCTGCCGCCCGCTACGACCGCGGAGCCGGCGACGCGCCTGGACCGCTGGCGCGAAGCACTGCGGGAGAGTCCCGGCGGCCTGCGGATGTGGCGCTGGCTGGCTCCCGCGCTGATCACGGTGTTCGCCTTCGTCGTGCGCGTGGTCAACCTCGGCGACCCGCACCAGCTGATCTTCGACGAGACGTACTACGTCAAGGACTCGTGGAGCCAGTGGGTGCTCGGCTTCCCGTCGACGTGGCCCGAGGGCGCGGACGCACGGTTCGCCGCCGGCGACACCGGTTTCTTCACCGGCGTCGGCAGCTACGTGGTGCATCCCCCGCTCGGCCGCGTGTTCATCGGAGCGGGCATGGCCCTCTTCGGCGCGGACACCGCGACCGGCTGGCGGATCGCCGCGGTCGTGTTCGGCACGGCCACGGTCCTCGCGGTGTACCTCTTCGCGCGGACGCTGACCGGATCGATCGTCTTCGCCTCCGTGGCATCCGGGCTCATGGCCATCGACGGACTCGGGATCGTGCTGAGCCGCGTGGCGCTGCTCGATGTCTTCCTGACGTTCTTCATCGTGCTCGCCCTGTGGTTCGTGGCGCTGGACCGACGCCGGTCGCTCGACCGCTGGGCCTCGCGCGAGGCGGCGGGGGCGACGTGGGGCCCGATGTTCTGGAACCGGCCGTGGCTCGTCGCGGCCGGGGCCGCCGCCGGCGCGGCGACCGCCGTGAAGTGGTCGGGGCTCTACGTCATCGCCGCGATCGGCGTGTACGTCGTCGTCTCGGACGCCCTGGCCCGCCGCCGCGCGGGCGTCACGCAGTGGCCCATGGATGCCGTCCGCCAGGGCCTCGTGTCGTTCGTCCTGCTCGTCCCGGTCGCCGCGGTGGTCTACCTGACGAGCTGGTCGGGGTGGCTGTTCACCGACGGCGGCTACAGCCGGCACGCGCTCGACACCATGCCGGCCGAGGGATTCTGGGCCTGGGTGCCGCTGCCGCTGCAGAACCTCTGGGCCTACCACGAGGCGATGTACGCCTTCCACGTCGGGCTCGCCACGCCGCACAGCTACGCCAGCCCCGCGTGGCAGTGGCCGCTTCTCGTTCGGCCCACCTCGATGTACTGGCACCAGGACACGGTCGGGCAGAACGGATGCCAGCTCCCCGGCGGCTGCACCGAGGCGATCTCGAGCATCGACAACCCGCTGCTGTGGTGGGCCGGCATCGCCGCATCGGTGTACCTGCTCGTGCGCTTCGTGCTCGTCCGCGACGGACGCTACGCGCTCGTGCTCACGGGCCTCGCGGCGACCTACGTGCCGTGGCTGCTGTACCCCGAGCGCACGATCTTCCAGTTCTACACGGTGGCGATGGTGCCCTTCCTCGTGCTGGCCCTGGCGTTCGCGCTGCGCGACATCGCCCGTGGGCCGGGGTCGATGACACGCGCGAGCGGTCAGGCGTGGGTCGTGGTGTTCCTCGCGCTGTGCGTGCTGCTCTCGGCCTTCTGGTACCCGGTCTGGACGGCGGTGCCGCTGCGGTATGAGTTCTGGCGCC
>NZ_CAKKMM010000634.1:0-2829 GCF_918698205.1 Microbacterium sp. Bi128
CCATCCCGCTGATCGTGCGCTCGGGCACCGCCCTGGACCTGAAGTACTCGGTCAAAATCGAGGAAATCGACGACTCCGGCAACGTCACCAAGGACGTCGGCACCGTGACCCGCTCGTTGGACAAGGACTACCTGCCGTTCGTTTCCAAGTCCCCGTTCGCCCTCGCCTGGCCCGGGTCCAAGGACCTCTCCCAGCTCATGGGCGACACCGGATCCTTCAGCCAGGGCCTCTACAACCCGGCCACCTGGACCACCAACTTCGCCGCCGCCCCGACATACAAGGACGGCGAAACCGCCGCCAACGGCGCCGTTGACAAGAGCGCCACGCCCGGTGACTGGGTCACCGTGAACCGGCTGCCGGACAAGGCCGCCAATGGCGAAGCCGTCGACCAGACCCAGCGCGAACCTGTAGACGAGCGCTCGTACCGCCAGAACCTCGAAACCGGCAAGAAGCTGGCCACGCCGCTGGCCATGGTCTACGGCACCTTCGACGCCGCGAACGTCAAGGAAGCTGCCGGTGACGTCAACCGGCTGCCCCTGGGCGGCTATGACCCCGCGCCGTTCACCCTGACCAAGGACGCGTCGGGCAAGGACGTCAACACCGAACTCAAGCCGTCGCTGAGCGCCACGGGCCTGGTCAGCCAGTCCGCCGGAGCCATCACCGACTACTACGGCCTCGCCGCCGCCCGCGGCTACGATGCAAACGCCAACGTGATCGACGCCGTCCGGGTCCGCGCCAAGGTCCCGGGCAGCTGGAAGCAGGCGCAGCCCGAGGTGGAGAAGCTCGCCAACGAGATCCGCGACATGGGCCTGCAGGCCACCGTGGTGGCCGGTTCGGCCCGCGAAGACGCCAGCATCGCCGTTCCCGGCTACTCCAAGGACGACGCCGGCAAGGAATCGCCGTTGGGCACCGTGCAGCAGTCGTGGGTCCGCCAGGACGCCGCGGACGCCGTGTCCGGCTCGCTGACCGCCACGAACCTGACCCTGCTGTTCCTGACCCTCTGCGGTGCTGCCCTCCTGACCGGCGCGTCCACCGTCAGCTACATCCGCAAACGCCGCAGCGAGGCCGGTACCTTGCGCGCCATGGGCTGGACCCAGCGCAAGATCCGTTCCTGGGTGCTGGCCGAATTCGGCGTCGGCGCCGCGCTGCTGGCCGTCGTCGGAATCGTCCTGAGCCTGATCAGCTGGAGCACCGCCACCGCGGTGGTCTCGGCGTCGGTCCTGGTGCTGTACGCCGGTGCCGCGTTCATCGCGGCGCAGCAGCTGCGCCACCGCGACGTCGTGGACCAGGAGCCGCAACACGATGAACGGCTCATCGCGGTCGATTCCCCGCTGACCTTCGCGAACCGGCAGCTGAGCACCAACAAATTCAACACCATCTCCCTGGCCGTTGCTGTCGGTGTCTTCGCCGCGGCCGTCGGCGGACTCGTCGCCCTGCTGATCGACATTCCGCGGGCCGCCGGCGCCAGCGCCCTCAGCGGGCTGGCCGCGGCCAGCATCGCCCTGCCCAGCATCATCCTGGGCGTGTCCGGTGTTGCCGTCGGGCTGCTGCTGACCATGGTCACCGGCCGCTTCGAGCTGCAGGCCAAGCGCCAGTACCTCGGCACGCTGCGGGCCATGGGCTGGAACCCGGACATGCTGGGCCAGGTCCGCTTCTTTGAAAACGCCATGGTGGGAACCGTCGCGCTGCCGCTGGGTGTTGTGGGCGCCCTCGGCATCGGCCTCCTCCTGGCCCCCTATGCCGCGCTGTGGGCCGCAATTGCCGGTCTCGTAGCTGTACTTTGCTGGATTCCGATTGCAACGAAAGTGGTCCAATGACTAACGAGCTGAACCTTGACCGGGAGGCACACGACCGGATGACCGCCAGCACCCGTCGCGGTGCGCACAAGACCCGCGCCAACACAATCGTGAAGGCCACGGACCACGCCACCCCGCTGGAACTGAGCAACATCACCATCCACTACGGCGGCGGCAAGGGCGGTGCCGAGGCCGTCAACGTCGTGGACGACTTCAACATGACCTTGCACGCCGGCGAAATGCACTGCGTCGCGGGCCGCTCCGGCTCGGGCAAGACCAGCATCCTGACCGTCGGCGCGGGACTGACCCTGCCGACGTCGGGCCGGGTGTTCTGGGAAGGCGACTCGCTCGAGACCATGGGCGACGACGAGATCGCCGACCGCCGCCGGGCCCTGATCGGCTACGTCGACCAGGGCGGTGCGCTGATCGACGGGATGAGCGCGCTCGAGAACGTCCTGCTGCCGGCCGTGCCGGACGGCGAGGTCGAGAAGCGCCGCGACATGGCCAAGGACCTCCTGGACCTCGTGGGCCTGGGCCGGCGCATGCGCCACCGTCCGGCGCAGCTTTCCGGCGGTGAACGCCAGCGCGTCGCGATCGCCCGGGCGCTCATCCTCGGCACCCGCGTTCTGGTGGTCGACGAGCCCACGGCCAGCCTGGACCGGGCCGCGGCCAACCGCATCATCAGCATCCTCAAGGACACCACCTCGGACGGCATTGCCGTGCTGGTGGCTTCACATGACCACGAACTGGTCCGCCAGAGCGATACCCTCACAGAACTGATCTAGATTTAGACCGTGACTTCAACTGACAAGACCCCGTTCTACATCACCACGGCCATCACGTACCCCAACGGGGTGCCGCACATCGGCCATGCGTACGAGTACATCGCCACCGATGCGATGGCCCGGTTCAAGCGCCTGGACGGGTACGACGTCTTCTTCCTGACCGGCACTGACGAGCACGGCATGAAGATCGCCCAGACCGCCGAGAAGGAAGGGCTGGCGCCCAAGGATCTGGTGGACCGGAACGCCGA
>NZ_CAKKMM010000635.1:0-2827 GCF_918698205.1 Microbacterium sp. Bi128
CCTCGTCGCCGTCCCAGTCCTGATTTTCAGCTGTCGGCTTGGGATTGACTATCATTCCCTGGCCGTCATTTTCTGTGCTGGTGCCTGACATGACCCGCTCCCTCCCGTAGGGGAATTCCCCAATATGGATCAGGCAAGCATACGCACAGTTGGGAGGGCGTGGAAGTGCGCCATATGGCATTTGCCTACGCTCTGGGCGAAGCCCCCGGGGTATATTCCGGCACAGCAGATGCGCCGCCCAGTATGTCTTTCACCCACGCATGCGCGGCGCGGAATGCCTGGTCGGAGGTGTGCGGCGCGACGCTGGTCCGGTGGCCGTCGGCACGCTGGTAGGACCCGAGGAAGCGGGTGGCCGGGCTGATCCGGTGAAGACCTGCGAGCGCGTCGGCCACCCGGGCGTCGGCGACATGGCCGTCGGCGTCAATGCTGAAGAAATAGTGGCCCAGGTACTGCCCGGTGGGCCGGGATTCGATCCGGCTCAGGTTTACGCCGCGGGTGGCGAACTGGTCCAGGATCTCCATCAGCGCACCCGGCCGGTCCTCGGGCAGCGGCACCACGACAGTGGTCTTGTCGGCTCCGGTGGGGGCCGGCAGTTCGCCCGGGCGGCCCACCAGCACGAACCGGGTGACGGCTCCGGGGTTGTCGCCGATGTTTTCCGCCAGCACCTTCAGGCCCGGCTGCTCGGTGGCCACGATCGGGGCGCAGATCGCGGCGTCGTAGTGGGCGCCGTCGCCATCCAGCAAGCCCATGGCGGCAGCGGCGGTGGAAGAACCGGGAATGTATTCCGCATTGGGAATATTAGCGTCCACCCAGAGCCTGCACTGGGCCCAGGCGTGGCCGTGGGTGGAGACGCGCCGGATGTCCCCGAGCGCCACGCCGGGCCTGGCCACCAGGACGAAACTGATGGGCACCAGAGCCTCCCGGAGGATCCGGAGTTCCTGGCCGGTGGCGATGGCGTCGAGGGTGGCGGTGACCCCGCCCTCGACCGAGTTTTCGATCGGTACCATGGCCGCATCGGCGGAGCCGTCCCGCACCTTGTCCAGCGCCGTGTTCACATTCGAGGACGGAATGCGGATGGCCTCCGCCGCGTCCGGGACCTGCATCAGGGCCGCTTCGGTGAAGGTGCCCTCGGGTCCGAGGAATGTGTAGGTGAGCGTCGGTGCGGGCATCAGTTCTTCCTTCTTCAGTTACAGGACAACCGGTTTGAGGCCGTTGTCGGACACCAGCGGCATGCCGGTCTCAACCCACTGGTCCATGCCGCCGGCCACATTCACGGCGGAATATCCCATTCCGACCAGCCACTGGGTGGCCCGGAAGGAGCGGCCGCCGGTGCGGCAGATGACGTAGACGTCCTCGTCCGGGTCCAGCTCCTCGATCCGGGCCGGCAACTGGTCCATGGGAATGTGCAGGGCACCCTCGGCGTGGCCCGCAGCCCACTCATAGTCCTCGCGGACGTCCACGATCTTGGCACCATCGGGGATGCCAGACACGCTTACGCTCTGGAAGTCGCTCATGTTGACCCTTTCCGCAGAATTCAAGCTCCGATCCCAGCGTATCCCCCGCCGCTGGCACCGCACCCCCGCTGGCGGCACGTTACGCTTCTGGGGACCGCAAAGGAGACCTCATGGCTGCCGAACACCCCGCGGAGCGGCCGGTCCGCGGCCCCCGCCACGGGACATGCCCTCCCCTGGCCGCGCGCGCTGGGCATGATGCCAACGTGTCCTTCCGCCGGACCCAGGAATGGGCATGTCCCCCGGGTAGCCGGCCCGCGCGGCCCCACGTACGGCCGGAGTCCCGCCTCCTTGGCTGAAATCCACGAACTCTCCGCCGTCGAGCTCCGCGATGCGCTCCGTTCCGGCGAGCTGTCCGCCAGGGCCGCCGCCGATCATTTCCTGGACCGGATCGAAGCCGAGAATCCGCACCTCGGTGCCTTCATCACGGTCACCGCGGAACAGGCGCGGAAAGACGCCACGGCAGCTGACCGGCGCTACGCCCTCCGGAGCCGGAACGGCGGCGCCTTGCCCCTGCTGCATGGAATGCCGGTCGCCTTCAAGGACCTGACGGATGTGGCAGGGGTCGTCACCACGCATGGAAGCGCGGCCCTGGAACGCAAGCCGGCCCTGGCCGACGGCGCAGTTCCCGCCGCGCTCAAGGCCGCCGGGGTCCTCTCGCTGGGCAAGACACAGGTCCCGGAGTTCGGCCTGACCGCCTACAGCGAGAACCGGATCGCCCCGCCGTCGCGCAATCCGTATGCACTCAGCCGCAGTTCGGGCGGCTCCTCGGGCGGCAGCGCTGCCGCGGTGGCCGCGGGGCTGTTGCCGTTCGCCCCAGGGTCCGACGGCGGAGGCTCCGTGCGGATCCCGGCCGCGGCATGCGGACTTGTCGGGTTGAAGCCCGGACGTGGGCTTCTGCCGGCCGGGGAAAGCTCAGGCGATCCCGCGCAGCTCGTGGTTGCCGGACCGCTCGCCCGCTCCGCCGCCGACGCCGCGCTGCTGCTGGATGCTCTGGTGCCGGGCCCGGACAATCAGGGTGCGGGCGGTCCGGGCATGGGCAGCCGGACGCACGCCGGCTACCTCGAACTGACCGCCAAGGAGCCCCGACCGCTGAGGATCGGCATAAGTCTCGACAGCCCGTGGCAAGCGAAGTTTCCCTTCATCCCGGACAGTGAGGCGCTCGACGCACTCGCGGACGGCATCTCGCGGCTGGAGGCGGCGGGGCACGAGACGATGGAAGCCCCGATTCGCTACGACAACCGCTACCCGGATGCTTTCACCACAGCCTGGACGGCCGGCATTGGCAGCGCGCGCATCTCGCCGCAGCGCGAGGC
>NZ_CAKKMM010000636.1:0-2823 GCF_918698205.1 Microbacterium sp. Bi128
GAGGACAGGGTGTTTGGCGGCGGATCGGCCTGTTCCGGGCGCGTGGCCTGTTCTCGGCGCGGTGCGCGGGGCGCGGGGCGCGGTGCGCGGGGTGCGGAGCGGCGAGGGCCGCGGCATCCGGTTCGGGATGCCACGGCCCTCGCGGGGGAGCGGGTGTCAGCGCGTGGTCTCGCGGGCGATCGCGGCGATGAAGGCGTCGATGTCGGACTCGGTCGTGTCGAACGAGCACATCCAGCGCACCTCGCGGCGCATCTCGTCCCAGTCGTAGAAGCGGAAGCTCTGGCGCAGCCGGTCGGCCACGCCCACGGGCAGGGTCGCGAAGACGCCGTTCGCCTGCGTCGGCTGAGTGAATTCGACCCCGCGGATCGAGCCGTCGGCGAGGCCGGCCTCTACCCCCGCACGAAGCCGCTGCGCCATCGCGTTGGAGTGACGGGCGTTGTGCAGCCACAGATCGCCGTCGAGGAGCGCGACCAGCTGGGCCGAGACGAAGCGCATCTTGCTGGAGAGCTGCATGTCGAGCTTGCGGAGGTAGGTCAGACCCGTGGATGCCGCCGGGTCGAGCACGACGATCGCCTCGCCGATCATCGCGCCGTTCTTCGTGCCGCCGAAGCTGAGCACGTCGACGCCCGCGTCGCGGGTGAAGGCGCGCAGCGGCACATCGAGCGCCGCCGCCGCATTCGAGATGCGGGCGCCGTCCATGTGCAGGCGCATGCCGTGCCCGTGCGCGTGGTCGGCCAGGGCGCGGATCTCGTCGACCGAGTACAGGGTGCCGAGCTCGGTCGACTGCGTGATCGAGACCACGAGCGGCTGGGCCCGGTGCTCATCGCCCCACCCCCAGGCTTCGCGGTCGACCAGTTCGGGCGTGAGCTTGCCGTCGTCGGTGGGGACGGTCAGCAGCTTGATGCCGCCGACGCGCTCGGGGGCACCGCCCTCGTCGACGTTGATGTGCGCGGTGGATGCCGTGATCACCGCACCCCAGCGGGGGAGCATCGACTGCAAACCGACGACGTTCGCGCCCGTGCCGTTGAAGACGGGATAAGCCTCGACGCCCTCGCCGAGCAGACCCGTGAACAGTTGCTGCAGACGAGCGGTGTAGACGTCTTCTCCGTACGCGACCTGGTGGCCCTCGTTGGCGGCGGCGATCGCCGCCAGCACCTCGGGGTGGATGCCGGAATAGTTGTCGGACGCGAAGCCGCGGACGGCGGTGTCATGCAGGGGGGTCACCCCTCCAGAGTAGTCACCGGGGCCCTCGCTCTGGTCGATGTCGGAGGGGGTCGCTAACGTGTGCGGCATGACCGAGACGCCCCCGTCCGCCGCCCCCACCGTGGTGTCCGCCGCCGAGGGGCGCCGCGCGTTCGTGGGTGTCCTGGTTAACACGGCGGTCGCCAACGTCACCACGAGCTACCTGTGGTTCGCGCTCACGTTCTGGGTCTACCTCGAGACCCGGTCGGTCCTGGCCACGGGCATCGTCGGCGGCGCGTACATGCTGCTGCTGGCGATCTTCGCGATGCTCTTCGGCACGATCGTCGACCGGCACCGCAAACACCGCGTCATGGTGTTCTCGGGGGCCGTGACCCTCGCGGCGTTCGCGGTGGCGGGGGTTCTGTGGCTCCTCTTCCCCGAGCGGGCGCTGCTCGACCTCGGCGGGCCCTGGTTCTGGATCTTCGCCGGGGTCATCCTCGCCGGCGCGGTCGTCGAGAACATGCGCAACATCGCGCTGTCGACCACGGTGACGCTGCTCGTGCCCGAAGACCGCCGGCCGAACGCGAACGGCCTCGTCGGCACGGTGCAGGGTCTCTCCTTCGTCGTGACGAGCGTGTTCAGCGGACTGTCGGTCGGAGTGCTCGGCATGGGTTGGACGCTCGCGATCGCGATCGCGTTGACCCTCGCGGCGCTCGCGCACCTGCTGACGATCCGCATCCCCGAGCAGAGGCCGTCGGCCGCGACCGAGCGGATGCCGGCCGTCGACGTGCGCGGTGCCGTTCGGGCCGTGCGCGCCGCCCCCGGTCTGTTCGCGCTGCTCATCTTCTCCACGTTCAACAACCTCATCGGCGGCGTCTACCTCGTCCTCATGGACCCCTACGGTCTGCAGCTCTTCCCCGTCGAGATCTGGGGCATCGTGCTGGGCGTCACGGCGACGGGCTTCATCATCGGCGGCGGCCTCGTGGCCAAGTTCGGCCTCGGCCGCAACCCGATCCGCACGATGCTGCTCGTGGTGATCGCGATGGGCGTCCTCGGGGCGGCCTTCACCCTGCGCGACTGGTGGTGGCTGTACGTCGGGGGCATCTGGATCTACATGGCGCTGATCCCGATGGTGGAGTCCGCGGAGCAGACCGTGATCCAGAAGGTCGTGCCGCTCGAAACGCAGGGCCGGGTGTTCGGGTTCGCCGCCGCCTTCGAGTCGGCGTCGGCGCCGATCACGGCGTTCCTGATCGCGCCCATCGCCGAGTTCGTCATCATCCCCTACATGGACGGCGATGCCGGCCGCGCGCAGTGGGAGTGGTTGCTCGGCGACGGAATCGGGCGCGGGATCGCGCTGATCTTCCTCGTCGCCGGACTCGTGATGGTCGTCTTCGGTGCGGGGGCGTTCCTCACCCGGTCCTATCGGTTGCTCTCGCGGCAGTACGCGACGTCGACCGTGAATGCCGATGTCGCCGCGGGCGACGGCGCCGACCCCCACCGAGACGGCGATACCCTCGACCCGTTCGCCGTGCGTTCGGGCGCGGCATCCGTGGGCGTCGACGTCGATCCCCGCGTCGCCGAAGCTCCCGTGGACAGGACGGGCGGCAGCGTTTCCGCGACGGGCGCCAGCGTCTCCGCGGC
>NZ_CAKKMM010000637.1:0-2815 GCF_918698205.1 Microbacterium sp. Bi128
CGCTCATTGCGGGCGGGCTGACGGGCATGCACGTGCCGGAACCCGGTGCCCTGGAACGGCTCATGGGCTATCCCATCACCGTCGGCGTCGCCGCGGCCGGCCTTGTCATCGCCCAGCGGGTCCAACACGAACGCACGGCGCGCAAGCTCGCCCAGGCCCGCTGAGGCAGGCTTCAGGGTGTCAGATGACCGGCAGGGGTCTGACCTTGCATTATCATGAGGGCACCCACCGGAACATCCCGGTGCGGGCGTGTGGGTTTTTCCATCAACGCGCCAGTATGCAGACTTTGTAGTCATACGGGGACGAATGTTAAATCAGCGAGTCTTGCCGCTCTTCGGTGCGGACAGCGTGACTACCGAACAAAAGGTTGCGTTCCGGCCCCGTCAGTGGGGGCCCGAAGTTCGTCCCGGGGCGCTGTCGCTTGTTCGTCTGAGACTGTTCATGTGCAAAATGGTCACTGTTCGGCTAGGAATTCTCACCTCGCTGACCGCTCCGACCAACTACATTATTTCCACCGCTCTGAAAGCGCACGCCGACCACCCGAACGCAGTTCGCGGGCGTCGGGTTGGGGCGATTTCCTATCTAGTCGTCGTAATATTCCTGACGCTTTCGACCCTAATGTATGTGGTCCGCCAAGGAGCCCTTCGCGGTCTCCGCGACCATTTCAGCCCCAACGGAGTCTTCAACTCCGCGGTGGATGTCTTCCTCGGGGTGGTTAACTGGCTGTATGTCAGTCCCAGGCCCAAGAAAGTGAAGGAGAGTCCCGTGATTGCCAAGACAGCCGAGGAAGTCGACTGGGAAACGATTCTCTATCACGGCGACCGACGGCTGAACCGTGACCTCCGGGGCTCCGCGGACCGCCGCCGTCGAATTGCGGTCCGATGACGCTCGAGGCCCTGGCCGGGCCCGAGGGGCGGTTGCCGGAGGGCCTGCCGGACACGGCAGCGGCCGCGGCCGGCGTCGTTCTGGGGGCGGCGGCGGTCATCGCGGCCCGGGTGACCGACGGTGCGCTCGCCGACGGCGGTGCCGCCCGTAGCATCGGGGTGCGGATGATCGACGGCGGAATCATCGAGGTCCTGTTGCCCGCCAACCAGGAGATCGAGGGTCCGGAGGCGCGCATCGCCGGCGACATCGTCCGCACGCTCGCCGCGGGACGGCGGACGCCGGTGCTCCTGGTGATCACCGGCGTCGTCGGTGTCAGCATGGAGGCCCGCCGGGTCTACAGCGGTTCCATAGCGGCGACAGCGTTCGCCCTGGTGGGCGAGAGCCCGGTGGACCGGGTCATTGCCCACTACCTCCTGCGGTCCCGAAGCGAGACGATCCCGGCCCAGTTCTTCACCTCCGAATCCGCGGCCGTTGAGTGGCTAAGGCAGTACACCCGTGAAGAATGAATCACCGGACCCCAGGCTGCACGCCCTCGTGGAAGGCATCGTGCGGATCGCCGGCGGCGATCTGAGCACCCGGATCCCGCATTCGGGAGCCCGCGACGACGTCGCCGCCGTCATCGCCGGCATCAACCTGATGGCCGATGACCTGCAGACCATCTACCAGGAGCTGGAAGAGCGGGTCGAGAGCCGCACGGCCATGCTGCGCGAGGCGCAGGTGGAGCTTGAACGCATGGCGCTGACCGACCCACTGACCCAACTCGCCAACCGGACGGCACTGAACTCGGTCCTGAGCCATGCCCTGGCGGAGTCTTCGCGCGGCGAAATGCCGCCGGCCCTCCTGATTCTGGATCTCGATTCCTTCAAGGGCATTAACGACACCCTGGGGCACAGCGCCGGCGACGACGTCCTGCGGGCCATCGCACGCCGGCTCCAGGACGCCGTCCGCGAGACTGACACCGTGGCGCGCCTTGGCGGCGACGAATTCGCCGTCATGCTGCCGAAGTCCAATCTGGTCCGGGCACGCAGGGTAGCGAACAGGATCCTCAAGGCACTCAGCGAGAGCCTCGACGTCGGGGACCTGAAAGTCACCTGCGGAACGAGCATCGGCCTGCGGATCGCGGAACCCGGCCAGTCCGTCGATGACCTGGTCATGGAGGCCGACACGGCCATGTACGCGGCCAAGGCGCAGCAGCACAGCAGTATCAAAGTCTTCGAGCCGGCCCTGCTGTACGCACGCCGGCTGCAGAGCGTGATGATTACGGAAATGCGCGAAGCCATCCGGCAGGACCAGCTAACCCTGCACTACCAGCCGGTGGTGGACCTCGCGACCGGCAGGATCGAGGGTGTGGAGGCGCTGGTCCGGTGGAACCACCCGGAGCGCGGTCTGCTCATGCCGGACCAGTTCATTCCCCTGGCCGAGGAAACCGGCATGATCGTGGACCTGGGCCACTGGGTGCTGCGCAATGCAGTGCGCCAATTGCGCAAATGGCAGCAGGACTTGCAGGTGGACAGCACCTTTAACGTCCGGGTCAACATTTCCACCACCGAACTGCAAAACCTCGAGCTGATCGAACATGTGCGGGACATCCTCAGGGAGACCGGCGTGGATGCATCAAACCTGATCGTGGAACTGACCGAGTCTATGGCGGTCAACGGCGGCGACGTCGACCAGTATTCGCTCAACGGCCTTCGCCGGCTCGGCGTGCAGCTCGAGATCGATGACTTCGGGACCGGCTATTCCTCCATCAGCTACCTGCGCAAGCTGCCGGTGAACGTGGTCAAGATCGACCGAAGCCTGATCAGCGGCCTCGGCGACGACGAGCAACAGCGGGACTTCGTAGCCGCGGTGCTGCACCTCATCCACGCCTGCGGCCTAAAGGCGCTGGCCGAGGGGATCGAGACGGCGGAACAGGCGGAAGTCCTGCGCG
>NZ_CAKKMM010000638.1:0-2814 GCF_918698205.1 Microbacterium sp. Bi128
GAGTATTTGCCGGGCGATGGTGGCCGCGACTTACTGGAGCGTCAGTGGCGAGCGTCCTGACCAATCGAGCCGGAGCAAGCGAACTTGTACCGACTAGTGATGGGCTCCCGGCATGATCACTCTCCGCAAGCACGTACTTCCCTCGCTCTTCGCCCTGGTCCTGCTCTCGACGTCGGCCTGTACCTCCGGTGTCGCGGCTGGCATCCCGTCGGCCGGCGTTCCGTCCGGTGGCACACCATCTGGCACACCCTCAGGTGGCACACCGAGCAAATCCGGCGGCGGGACGAGCCAATCCGCCGCACCCGCCGAGTCCGCCAGCCCGAGTACTGCGGTCCCGCAGCTAACCCCGGCGAGCACGGTGGATGCGCGCACGGTGCTGGCGGCGTTCAAGTCCCGGGACATGGTGGGGCACCTGCAGGCGCTGCAGCGGGTGGCCGATGCCAACGGCGGGAACCGGGCCTCGGGCACCTCGGGGTATGAGGAGTCGGCCCGCTACGTCGAGGAACAGCTGCGCGCCGCCGGGTATGAACCGGTGCGGCAGAGCTTCACGTTCAAAGAGGACGGCCGCCGCGGCAAGACGGTGGAGTCCTTCAACATCCTCGCCGACACCGGGGGCAGTGCCGGGCACACCGTGGTGGTGGGCGCGCACCTGGACTCCGTGCAGGAGGGCCCGGGCATCAACGACAACGCCAGCGGGGTCGCGGCCGTCCTGGAGACCGCGCGGTGGATGAAGGAGGCCGGGATCACCCCGGCCAACCGGGTCCGGTTCGCGTTCTGGGGCGGCGAGGAGGACGGCCTGTACGGGTCCCAGCACTACGTCGACGAACTGAGTGCGGCCGAGATCGGCCAGACCGCCGCGAACCTGAACGTGGACATGGCGGCCTCGCCCAACGGTGTGCGGTCCGTGCATGACGGGGACGGATCGGATTTCGGCGACGGCGGCCCGGCCGGGTCCAAGGCGATCGAGGACATCCTGTTCCGGTACTTCCAGGAGAACGCGCTGCCGGCAGAGACCACGCCCTTTGACGGCGGCTCGGACTACGACGCCTTCCTCTCGGCCGGCATTCCCGGCGGCGGGCTGTTCACCGGCGATGTCGAGAAGAAGACCCAGGCCCAGGCGCAGGCCTATGGCGGGGTGGCGGGCAAGGACCTGGATCCCTGCTACCACGAGGCCTGCGACACCATCGCCAACACCAACCCGCAACTGCTCACCGAAATGTCCGGCGCCCTGGCCTACGGCACCGTGGCCTACGCGATGGCCAAGACCGGCTAAACACCAGCTTCGCCTTTCAAACGACTCTCAAAACGGTGTCCCATCCCTCGCCGCGTTCGCCGGCCCCGTTGGGAGAGGAAGTCGGATGTCCATGGCGCCGGCGCCCATGTCCGCCGGATGCCCGGCAGCCGGCATTTTTCCGAGTAGCCCGGGGCCTTCAAAGGTGAGAAACCCTGCCGAATCGGGTAGTTAATCAGCCGTTTGAGGGGAAAAGACAGGTACCCGCTACTCAGGTGCTGTGAGTTTCCTGAGTTTACGATAAGAAACGGAAAAGCATTTGGGCAGGCGTCTAGGATCTGCCCAGTTCCCGCCTAGAGCACCTCTATGCGGGAGTAAATACGGGCCCCGTGAAGCAAAGGTCAGTGCGCCACAGGCGCTGCGCTGTCCCCTTCCCCGCGCCCGTCATCCGGGAACCCGGGTTGTGTTTGCGCTCGGGCAACTTCGCTAGTCGGAAGTACGGGGGACATCGACAGATGGATATCTTCGAAAGCTTGGAGTCTGAGGTCCGCAGCTACTGCCGCAGTTGGGACACCGTGTTTGAACGTGCGTCCGGCAGCAGCCTCTACAGTGAAGACGGCAGAGAATATTTGGACTTCTTTTCCGGTGCCGGAGCACTGAACTACGGGCACAACAACCCGGTGCTGCTGCAGCCGCTGGTGGACTATCTTCTCTCCGGCGCAATCGTTCATTCACTCGATATGAAAACACCGGCCAAGCGGCGCTTCCTGGAAACCTTCCGGGAGTTGATCCTCGAGCCCAGGAATTTGGACTACAAAGTCATGTTCCCCGGACCGACGGGAACAAATTCAGTGGAGGCAGCCCTGAAGCTTGCCCGGAAGGTTACCGGCAGGCAGCATGTCCTGAGCTTCACCAACGCGTTTCACGGGATGACCCTGGGATCGTTGTCGGTCACGGGCAATTCAATGAAACGGCAGGGAGCCGGCGTCCCGCTGACGAACACATCGAGCATGCCCTATGACGGGTTCTTCAATGGTCAGATGCCGGACTTTCTGTGGCTCCGGCAAGCCCTGGAGGACAGGGGATCGGGCATCGATAAGCCCGCAGCGGTGATCGTGGAAACCGTCCAGGGCGAGGGTGGGCTCAGGGCCGCCCGGGTGTCCTGGCTGCGAGGCCTTGCCGAGCTGTGCCGGCAACACGACATCCTGCTCATCGTGGATGATGTCCAGGCCGGCTGCGGACGGACCGGGACCTTCTTCAGCTTCGAGGAGGCGGGGATCACTCCGGATATCGTCTGCCTGTCGAAGTCCATCTCGGGCTTTGGACTGCCTTTGGCACTGACACTGTTCAAACCCGGACTGGATATTTGGAAGCCTGGCGAGCACAACGGAACTTTCCGGGGGCACAACCCGGCATTCGTCACCGGCGCCGCTGCCCTGGAGCACTACTGGCGGGACGGCAGCTTCCAGTCAAGCGTCGCGGGGCTCATTTCCCAGCTCCACGAGGGGCTTACCCAGATCGCAGCGGGCGTCGAAGGCGCCACGGTCCGTGGCCGGGGACTGCTCGCGGGTGTTTACTACCCC
>NZ_CAKKMM010000639.1:0-2812 GCF_918698205.1 Microbacterium sp. Bi128
GTCGGGCCGCTTGCCGGCGCCTCGGGGCTCATTCAGTAACCTGCTTTCCCCGCACGCACAGCGGGCACACTTCAGGGAGCCGGCAGCCGTGGCCGCTATGGCCTCCCTTGGACGGATCGTGGCGGGCCTGGAAAACGCTGCCGGACATCACGCGGGCGGCGTCGCCGACCATCTCCAGTGCCCAGTTGTCCTGCGGATCCAGCGGTGCCTGGGCCTGGATGCCGGGGCTCTTGGTGGTGGTGCCCAGCTGGGCCAGGACGGCGCCGCCCGGCAGCGGCGGCGGACCGTCGTCGGGACCCGCGAAGCCGCCGGCCAGCACGGCGGCCTGGTAGGCACCGAGCTGCGGGTGCCGGTCCAGATCCGCTTTGCCGGGCTGGCGTTTGCCGGTCTTGAGGTCGATGATCACCAGCCGGCCCTCGGCGTCGATCTCCAGCCGGTCGACCTGGCCCCTGAGCACGGCGGGCCGCGCCGGACCGGCGCTTCCGCCCTCGCCCGGATCGGATCCGGCGTGTGTGGAAGCGGCCTCCGCCGGAACGTCCGGCAGCTTCACCTCAAAGTCCTGTTCGACGCCGATCAGGCTCCGGCCCTCGCTGCGCATCACGAGGACATACTGGGCGAGCTTGCGGACCATGGACTCGGCTCGCTGGAAGTCCAGTTTGCCTTCCCAGTTGTCCTTCATCCCCAGCGTGGGCCAGCGCCGGACGAGTTCGGCGACATACTCGCTTCCCGAGGCGTCCGGGAGGTCCTGCGCAATGGCGTGGACCAGCGTTCCGAGGCTGCGGGCAAAATCGGTGGCGGCTTCACCGCCGGCGGCTTGGACAAACCAGTCCAGCGGAGATTTCTGCACGGTTTCGACCTTCGATGGCGACACGAACACAGTACCGCCCGGCGGAACCACCGCCTCCTCCGAGGACAACTCCGCCAGCCCCCACCAGCTCGCGGGGTGCGCGCCCGGAACCGGCGGCTGGGCCGTGGCCAGGCCCCCCAGGACGGCCGCGGCTTCCGCCGATTCGGCCGCCCTCGGGTCGAGCTGGGCGTACTGCCGCAGCTCCGCTACCAGCGCCCGGAGCGTCAGCGGACGCTCGACCGGGGTAAAGCCCCGGCGGTCCTGCCCGGGCCGCAACGGCGCCACATAGTCCAGGAACGAGGACGGCTGCTCGTCCTCCGAGGACACCGCCGTGCAGATCAGCACCTCCCGGGCGCGGGACACTGCCGTGGAAAAGCTCCGGAGCTCGTCATAGCGTATTTCGCGCAGCCGGCTCTGCGGATCCAGTCGCAGGGCATACTCCACGCCGTGCTCGACGGCGTCGGCGAACAACGTGCTGCCGAGCAGTTCGCCGCGCAACCGGGTGTTGGGCCACACGCCTTCCTGAAGTCCGGGCACAATGACCACCGGCCATTCGCGGCCGGCCGCGCTGGCAGGGGTCATGAGCTCCACCGCGTCTTCCAGCTGCGCCCGGGCGGCGAGGGTATCCATGGGAAGTTCCTGGCTGAGCAGGTATTCAAGGAACTGCTCCGGGCCGGAACCCGGCAGCTGGTCCACAAAGCGTTCCGCGGTATGGAACAGCGCCATCATGGCATCAAGGTCACGGTCGGCCCGGGCACCGGCTGAGCCTCCGGCGAGGGCGGCGTCGGTCCAGCGGGAGGCCAGGCCGGTGGAATGCCAGAGCGCCCAGAGCACCGTCTCTGCGTTGCCTCCGGGGGCACCGGCGGCGTCCCGGCCCGCTGCGATCATCCGGGCAATCCGGCGGGCCGAGTGACCCTCGATGCCCAGCGTTGCGAGCGCTCCCGGCTCCAGCAGGGCTTCGACCAGGAGCGCGTCGCTGGTGCGCCCGCCGCCGCCCAGGAGTTCCTCCCGGCGCAGCGACTGCCGCAGCCTCCGCAGTTCAATCGCGGTGGCGCCGCCTATCCGGGACGTCAGCAAGGACACAGCTGACTCGGGTGTGAGCACGGCAGGGTCCAGGGCCACCGCATAGGCATCGAGCAGCGGACGGACCGCGACCTCGTCCCGGACGGCGGATTCGGCGACGGGAATCCGGACCGGAATCCCCTGGCCGGCCAGGTACCGCTGCAACTGGCTGAGCTGACCGCCGTTGCGCACGATCACGGCGATGTCCCCGAGTTCCCGGGCGTCGTTCAGCTGGGCTTCGAGGATCCGCTGGGCCACATACCGCAGCTCGTGGACCGGGGACGGCAGCAGGTGGGCCTCGACCGTCCCCGCCCGGGCGCCGGCGGCTCTGTCCGGTGTCGGGACTGGTTGCCCGTCCGGTGCCGGCACCGGTCCGGGCTGTTCGAGCCGGCGGGCGGACTGCCCGCCGGACCTGCGGGAGATGCGCCCGGCCACTGACAGCCATGCCTCCGCCACTGCCGGGTCCTGCCGATGCGCCGTCCACAGGGGTCGTTCCAGGATCGTCCCGTCAGGTGCCAGGAGGCCGGGAAGCTCCGCCACGAGATCGGGGCGTGCCCCGCGGAAGCCCTGAACCACGGTGTCCGGCGAGGCAGTGATGATGGCATCCTTGCCGGCGGCGATGTCGGCGAGCAATTCGAAGACCGCCGGGTTCGCCTCCTGGATGTCATCCACGAGAATCAGCTGCAGGCGGTCGCGTTCGGCGGCGAGGAAATCGGGTGAGTCCTGGAAGATCTGGCGCGCGGCAGTGATGATGCCGGCGGGGTCGAAGGCCTCGGGCATGCGCAGGTCCAGGACATCGCGGTATTCGGAGTACAGGGCGGCCGCCGGAATCCAGTCCGGCCGGTTGCACTGCCGGGCCAAGGCCACAAGGTCCTCGGCGTTCCGCCCTGATTCGATGATCCG
>NZ_CAKKMM010000640.1:0-2812 GCF_918698205.1 Microbacterium sp. Bi128
TTACGTGATGCCTTCGGTGAGTCCCCCAGCGACTGGCGGCGCGGCGCCTAAGCCTTGCTTTCACCCCCCTGCCGAGAGCACCTGCCGTCGTCAGCACCGGCGCCAACGTCAGTTCGTGATCAGATCCGCGTGGTGAACTGCGGCGACGTTCGGGTGGGCCCGGAGCCGGTAGCGAAGAGCGTTGTCTCCGTAGGTTTCCAGGATCGGGCTGTTGGTCGGGTCAACGGACAGTCCGCGGGCCTTGGACTGAAACTCCGGGCTCACCGCAAGCTTCGGCATGGTCGCGTCCAGCGCAGGGTTGTAGAAGAACGGCAGAGAGATCCTGTCAGTGCCGCGCAGGGGCGAGATCACGCGGTGCAGAGTCGCCTTTAGATAGCCGTTTGTGGCCAGTTCGAGCATCTCGCCGATGTTGACCACGAATGTTCCGGGCACCTGAGGTGCGTCGATCCACTTCCCCTGATACTCGACCTGGAGTCCGCCCTTTCCGGGCTCGACCAGAAGGAGCGTCAGGACGCCGCCGTCGCGGTGGGACCCGACGCCCTGCTTGGGCTCCGGATTGGACTCCCCCGGATAACGCACAACCTTAAGCAGGGGAAAAGCCCGTGCGGCAAAAGCGGCGTCGAAGGTGTCCTCGGGCGCTCCCAGGGACACGGCAAGCGCCCGCAGGAGAGCGAGGGAAATGGCGCTCAGCCGCTCGGTCCACTCGGAGACAATCGCCCGCATTTCGGGCAGTGCATCCGGCCATAGGTTGGCCCCCTCCAGGCGCCAGTAGTCAGCGACGCCGGCACCCGGCTCCACAGCGTCACGCTCGACGCCGATATCGATCTGCTCGCGCCAGTCCACCGCCCCGTCCGTGAGTTCGCCGCCGACGCGGGTGTAGCCGCGGAACTGCGGGCTGTGGACGTTTTCGACGGAGAGCTTCTGTTCCTCGGACAGTTCGAAGAAGCGGCGTGCGACGTCGAGCATGTCGTCAACGAGCTTCTGCGGGATGCCATGGCCCGCCAGATAAAGGAACCCGACTTCATGCATGGCGTTACGCAGCTCGTCCCGAAACTGGGAGGCCTCCTCAGGCCCTGCATTCAATCGGGAGAAGTCCAGGACGGGCAATGATTCGAGTGACAATGCGGACTAGTCCTTTACAGCGAACTTGGCAAGCCGAAGCCTCTATTAGTTTCAATGTTACGGACGGAGCGACAGCGATGAGGATAAACGTGTCGAAATAAGACATCCGGAGCAGGACGGCGCCCTGGGCAGGGCCCGCCGTCAGGCAGTGACCCCTGCGCGCGCGGCCCTGCGCTCCACGGCAATTTCCACCAGCACACCGGCCGTAAACACAATGGGTACGGTCAGCAGCAGGCCCACGGCCGTTTCGGCACTGCCGCCGATCAGAGCGGTGAAGTTGACGATGACGAGGGACAGGACCCAGCCAAGCAGCAGGGTGGCGAGCACCGGTGCCACCGCGGTCTGCCAGAGCTGGCCGGACACCCTTTCCCGCCGGAAGTAGGCGACGACGGCCAGCGAGCAGAGCATGTACAGCACCAGGAGCGCGGCCACGGCCAGCCCGCTGAACCAGGAAAAGAGGGTGAGGACAGGATCCAGGGACAGCACCGCGAACGGCGCCACGAGCAGGAAGGCGACCACGGTCTGGATCCGCGCAGCGACGGCGGGCGCCTTGTGCCGGTTGGTCCGGGCCACTCCGCGGGGCATCGACCCGCGCAGGGCCAGCGAATGGAGGTAGCGGTTGATGCCGTTGTGGAAGGCGATGATGCCGGCCAGCAGGGAGGTCACGAGCAGCATGCCGGTGACCGTTCCGGCCCACGGCCCGAACAGCTCCACCATCGGCGTCAGCACGAACGCGGTGGAATCGCCCGATTCGAGGGCCGCGCCCGCGGCGTCGATGACGTGCGAGGGTCCGTAGTAGCTGACCAGCATCCAGGAAATGAAGGAGAAGAAGACCGCGATGACGACTACCGAAAGGTACGTGGCCCGGGCGACCGTGCGGTGGGCGTCCTTGGCCTCGGCCGAGTAGATGGCCGTTGATTCGAAGCCGAACATGGAGGCGACGGCGAACATGATGGCAACGCCCGGGGCGCCTGCGCCGATCGCCGCGGGAGAGAAGGACGCCGCCAGGCTGATCCCCTCCGGCCCGCCGCCCCGCAACAGCACGGTGAAGCCGAACATGAGCAGGATGGCGACCTCCAGACCCACGAGCACCGCCAGGACCCGCGCCCCGAGTTCGATGTTGAGGGAGCCCAGCACCTGCACGCCCGCCATGGTGATGGCGGCCAGAAGCCACCAAGGGACCACCATCCCGGCAGATCCGAGAAGGCCCGAGAACGCCGCGCCGTACAGCCCATACATCGCGGCCTGGACCGTGCTGTACGCGAGGAGCGCGAGCCACGCCGCTCCCGCGCCGACCTTCCGTCCGAAGGCGGCGGTGACATAAGCGTAGAAGGCGCCGTTGGCCTGGATCTTCCGGCTCATGGCCACGAAGCCGACCGCGAAGATCACGATGACGATGCCCACCACCAGATACGCGCCGGGCGCGCCGGCGCCGTTGCCGAGCGCTGCGGCCAGGGGTGATGCCCCGACGATTCCGGTCAACGGCGCCTGGGCTGACAAAACAAAGAAGAGAATGCCCATGACGCCGACGCTGCCGGCACGCAGCGCGGTGGAGTGCTCCGTGCGGGGGCTGGATTCTGCGGTCCGGGAATCTGAATTTGAAATACTCATCGGATCCTTCTTAACGGTCATGAGTCTGGGAGATGGGGTGCGTTGCACCGTGAAATCCAGCATGGCAGGTGGCGCCCGT
>NZ_CAKKMM010000641.1:0-2809 GCF_918698205.1 Microbacterium sp. Bi128
TGGCGGCCCTGATCGCCTTCCTGCTCGGCCCGGACGCGGGTTACATCACCGCGGCCACCTATGACATCAACGGCGGCCTCCAGGTCTCCTAATCCGCACGCACCCCCGTTGCGCTATCACTTTTGGGCCTTAAGATCCCGGAATGGCCACCAAGAGTGATAGCGCAACGGGGGAGCTTGGCCACGGTCTAGGCTGGCTCCATGAACGCCGCCCGCAGCCTTCACCCCAGCCCCCGCACGTTGGAGGTCGAGAGCCTTGCCGGTTTCGACCGGCTGGTCGCGGCGGGGGCGCGCAGCATGCACGGCTGGCATGTCCAGTCGCTGGACCTGCGGGGCCGCCGGGCCCAGCTGGAGGCGCTTGAGGCCCAGGGCGCGGTCTTCCTGGGCTGCAGGTTCGACGACGGTGTGGAGGACTTGCTGCGCAGCCGGGGCGCCCTCATCTTTCCCCGGCTCACGGCCGTGCCGTTCAACCCCTACCGCGGGCAGCTGTACACGCCGCAGGAACTCTATTCCGGGATCGCCACCTCACCCTACGAGGACACGCTCGACGCGCGGGTGTACCAGTGGAGCATCCGGCCGGGCCAGCGACGCCGGCTGGATGCGACACTGGCCGCCGCCCTGCATGACCACTCGATCGGCGTGGCCCTCGACGAACTGGCCGGCACCTATCTCCGCGCCGGCCGCACGATGGTGGGGGTCATGGGCGGACACATTGCCCGCCGCGGCACCGCCGTCTTTGAAGGAGCCGCGCTGCTGGGCCGGCTGCTGGCCCGCAGCGGCAGGGTGGTAGCCACGGGCGGCGGCCCCGGGGCCATGGAGGCCGCGAATCTTGGCGCCTTCCTCAGCGAGGCCCCCGAACCGGACTTCCGGCGGGCCCTGGCCGACCTCTCGGCGGTGCCGTCCTTCCGCCCCTCGGTGGCCGCCTGGGCGCGGACGGCCGCGGCGGTCGCCCAACGCCACCCGGAGGGTGTGCCGTCGCTGGGGATTCCCACATGGTTTTACGGCCATGAACCACCGAACTTCTTCGCCACGCATGTGGCCAAATACTTCGCGAATGCCATCCGGGAAGCCATCCTGCTTGAACTGTGCAACGGCGGCATCGTCTTTTTGCCGGGTTCGGGCGGCACGGTCCAGGAGATCTTCCAGGACGCCTGCGAGAACTACTACGCCGCTCCGGAAACCGTCACTCCCATGGTCCTGGTGGGGCACGAACACTGGCTGCGGCGATTCCCGGCCTGGCCCCTCTTACAGAGCCTGGCGTCAGGGCGCCGGATGGAGGGAAGGATCTTCCTGGTCGATACGGTCGAAGAAGCCCTTGAGGCGCTGGAGCGCTAGGGGGTCAGAGATCCTTGCGACACTGGGCGTGGCCGAGCTCGTAGAGTCCGTTCAGGTCGCCGGCGGCAAGCCCGTCCGGGGCTCCGATCTCGGGGTACATCAGCTGGGCCGGGTCATCGACATGCTCCAGGCCCATCACATGGCCGAGCTCGTGCAGGATCACGGCCGTGGCATAGGCCGCTCCCTCGGAGCGGTCCAGGTCTTCCGCGATTTGCGGGGCATCCAGCTCCAGGCTGCCGGTGACGAAGCTCTTGGGGCCGTCGCCGAAACTGAAGTGTGTGCTTCCGCCTGTGCCGATCACCGGGCCTTTGAGCTGCGGCGCCTGCTCCGGGGTGGTCCAGGCGATCAGCAGCGGCGCCCACCGGTCCCCGTAGAGATTCTTTTGGTAGGGCGCACGTGTGGACGAGGGTGCCTCGGACGTGGGGCCGTCATTGATGAAGGTGATTCCGGTGGCCTCCGAGATCGTCCTGATCGAGTCGTCCACGAGCCGCTCGGCACCCGGCGGGGCCAGGGTGGCATTGATGACGTAGTGCAGCGGGCGGCACGGCGAGTAACCCACCGGAGTGCCGTCGTCATTCGTTGCGAGGAACTTGTACGAGGTGCTGGCGGCCTCCGGTTTCCGGGCCGCGCCGAGGGGGTGGTCCTGCTCCTCGAGCCCGGGCGGGGGAGTGTCCGTCCGGTCTTCGCCGGCCGGCACGGCAGGCTGGCCGGATTTCTGGCCAGCCTGGGGCTGTGCCTGCAGGTCACTGCCTGCTTTGTTTTCTGCACTGTGCCCTGCGTTGTTCCCCGTTCCTCGGGAGACCTCGAAGAGGCCCGTGAACCTCGGATCGCCGTAGACGAGTCCGGCGGTGAGGAAGGCGCCGGCGGCGATCACCGCAGCGGCGGCGAGGTTCCTGATGATCCGCAGAGCGGTGGCTGGCCGGCTGTGCCGAGGTCCGCGGTCCCGAAATTCAGGGCCGTCCACTAGCCAACCACGGCGCCGAAGGCCATGCCCAGCAGGTACGTCACGCCCGCGGCACCCATGCCGATGGCCAGCTGGCGCAGGCCGCGGGTGGCGGGCGAGGTACCGGAGAGCAGGCCCACGACGCCGCCGGTGAGCAGCAGCGCCAAGCCGACGAGGGACGCGGAAACCACCAGTGCGGCGAGTCCTGTCATGCCCAGCAGGAAGGGAATGATGGGCACGATCGCGCCGGAGGCGAAGAAGCAGAAGCTCGACGCCGCCGCGCCCCAGGCGGTGCCGACCGCCTCGTGCTGGTCCTCGCTTTCGGGCAGTTCCGGACGCAGGGACAGGCTGGGATCGCAGTCGCAGTCCAACAGGCCCATCCGCTCCGCGACGCGGTGCTCGGCGGCCTCCCGGGACATGCCGCGGGCCAGGTAGACGAGGAGGAGTTCGTTGTGCTCGATATCGAGCAGCGGCGCCGCCGCCAACGGGATCTGGGTGGGTCGGGTCGCGGCGAGGAGCTCCCGCTGCGACC
>NZ_CAKKMM010000642.1:0-2804 GCF_918698205.1 Microbacterium sp. Bi128
GGGCAGCACCGCCTCGCGCACCACCGGGTTCTTGTGCGCGGGAAGGACAATCGTCAGTTCCGGCTCGGCATCGGCGATCCGGGCCAGCGCGCGTCCCATATTGCGCATGGCATCGCCCTGGTTTTCGCGGCGGTGGGTGGTCACCAGCAGGATTCGGCGGCCGCTGGTGGCCAGCTCTTCCAGCCGGGGGTCCGTGAAGGGGAGCTGCTTGTCCACCGTGGCCAGAAGGGCATCAATCACCGTGTTGCCGGTCACGACGATGTCTTCTGGGCTGACGCCTTCCCGCAACAGGTTTTCCCTGCTGGTGGAGGTGGGGGCCAGATGCAGGCGGGCGATCTGGCTGGTGATCTTGCGGTTGGCTTCTTCGGGAAACGGCGAGAGCAGGTCTCCGCTGCGCAGCCCGGCTTCGACGTGCACCACGGGGATGCCGTGGTAGAAGGCCGCGATGGCGGCGGCCGTGGACGTGGTGGTATCGCCCTGGACCACGACGGCGTCCGGCCTGGACCCGGCAAAGAGTGTCTCCAGGCCGTCGATGGTGCGCGTCATGATGGCGGACAAGGTCTGGCCCTGCCGCAGGATATTGAGGTCGTGGTCCGGGACGATGCCGAACAGTTCGTTGACCTGGTCCAGCATCTCGCGGTGTTGCCCGGTGACAGTCACGATGCAGTCGAAGTGCGCGGACTCCTGCAGGGCGCTGACGATCGGGGCCATCTTGATGGCTTCCGGCCTGGTTCCAAAGATCGGCATGATGCTGTGCATGGACTATCCCCCAGCAGGTTGGTTGTGGTGTAACGGCTAGGCCGGGCGGGTTCAGCCCAGCAGCAACAGGGCGATCACGAGGGCCGGGACGCTGACCACCACGACCAGAACGGCGATCAGTGCCGCAAGGCGCTTGCGGCGGTAGGCCATTTCTTCGTCGGTGGGGTCCAGTTCGGCGGCCCGCTTGGCCGAGGCTGGACGATCCCGGGGCGATGCTTCTTCGGCCGCCTGTTCACGCGCTGCGCGGCCTGCGGACAGCGGAAGCGGCTCGGCGTCCGGGACCAGGAGTGTATCTGGAATGTCCTCGTGCAGGCGGCGCCGGCGCAAGTGCCGCGGTGCTGCGGTCAGTGGGGGAGCGCCGTCGGCAGGGTTCTCCAACGTATCGTCCTCCTCAGTTCAATGAATCGTCCGGCTTCGACCTGACGGCTTCAATTCTTACATTTTCGCTCACTGATTGGCGCATTCCGGCCGCAGGGAAGCGTCGATCAGTCCTCCGGTTTCGATCACAAACCGCCGCAGCCATTGGGCCAAATCCAGGTCCGGATGTGAGGCAATCATCTGTACGTCCGCCGTCGTGCACTGGCCAATCAGGCGCCCCGCGCGGGTGAGGTGATAACTGGACGTCACTACGGTGACGGACTTCCAGCCGTTGGCCTTGACCAGGCCGGAGATTGCCAGTGCTTCGCCGCGGGTGTCCAGGTCCGGGGGGCGGAAGCAGATGACGGACGCGTTGGGGAAGGCGGCCGAATTGCACGCCTCATCCGCCGCCCGGTTGCCGAAGGTGTCCGTGTGCGAGATCACGAGGACCGGAACGTGGAAATCGGCCTGGAACTGGCGCGCCACCGGCAGGCGTTCCGACGCCGCGCCGCCCAGCATGATGACGGCGTCCGTCCGGTGCACGCTGAGCGGGTCCACGTTGACGAACAGTTGGAGGGCGATGATCAGCCACAGCAGGAGGCCTCCGACGGCGACGGCGAGCACCCTGCGGGTGGCGGTATTCACCGCGGCAACGGAAGGAAGCACGGCTAAGAGTTTGGCACGCGGTTTTCAGGTGGCGAAATGGTGCGCCGGTACTGCGCCAAAACTTGCATAAAAGAATGCGTGATGCAGTTGTGATTTTGGATGTGGATTGCCGTTTATGCTGTAGGCAACTTACGTCGCTCCCACCAACAGGTCTCCACCTGCGGTCTCACCCCTAAGCGAGCAATCTTGCGAAAACTAAACATAGCGGCAACCGTGATTGCCGCCGTGATGCTGGCAGCAACCTTGCCGCAGGCCGCCGTGGCCGCTGTCGAGGTGCCGGCCGCCGGACAGGTGTCCGCCGGAGCGCTGGCGCCGGCGGCTGCCATGCAGACTGGTGCCGTGCCGGCGGTGTCGGATCCAAGCCCGCAGGGGCAGGTGGATGACTTTGTGCGCCCGGAACCTCCTGCAGGCAGGGCAAAGTCCGAGTACACCTACGTCAGCGCGCCGCTGGCCGGCACGTTGAAAACCACATTGGTGACGGTGCAGCTGGCCGACAAGACTGCAGCCGAAACGGACGCGGCCGTCCCCATGGCCGCTGCGAAGGCCTCGCTCAGCGCCGCTAACCGCTACTGGGCCTACGCCACCGCGGGCCGGGTGGACATTGCGCTGGCCTCCTCGCGCCAGCTGCACAAGTCCGCCGCGACCTCCAAGCAGTCGCCGGCGCAGATCGTGGACATCGTCTCCCAGGAGCTGGGCTGGACGCAGAGTTCCTACACGGCGCTGGTCATGTTCATCCCCGGCGCCTACCTCACCAACGGCGCCGCGGGAATGACCTACAGCAACGGCAACATTGGCGGCCGCATCCTGATGCCGCAGAACAGCCGGCTCTCCACTCCGGTCCTGGCACATGAATTCGGGCACGCCCTCGGCATGGATCATGCCAACAGCCTGCTGTGCGGCAGCGGCGCCATGGACGTGGCCTCCGGTCCGTTCGCCGGGTTTGCAGATGCCACCTGCAGCATCAAGACCTACGGCGACAACCTGGACCTCATGGGTATCTCGCACTTCGACCTCATGCCGGA
>NZ_CAKKMM010000643.1:0-2802 GCF_918698205.1 Microbacterium sp. Bi128
GTGCTCGGCATCGTGGCGTACCGGACATGGGCCCTGGGTGTGGCCGGGGTGGTGCTGATGGGCGCCGTGATCGTCGGCAGCGTGGTGACGCGGGCCAGCGTCAAGCCGATCGATGCCATTCCCTCCCTGATCGGCACCGTCGCCGGGCTGGTGGTGCTGCGGCTCCTGATCACCCGGCTGTGGCGGATGCAGGAATGGCCGGACCGGGCAGCGGACGTCGCCGCGAAGGAACCCGAGCGCCCGGCGACCACGCGGCGCGGGTTCTTCGCCGCCGCCGGCATCACCGCGGCCGCCTCGGCCGTCGCCGCCACCGGCGGACGCCTGCTGAGCGCGGCCCGCAGCAACGTGGCCGCGGCCCGCGAGTCGCTGCAGCTGCCCGCGCCCGCCAAGGCCGCCGCCGCGGTCCCGGCCGGGGTCCAGTCCAAGGCGCCCGGCGTCACGCCGTGGCTGACCCCGAACAAGGACTTCTACCGGATCGACACGGCGCTGAGCGTGCCGGAGATCAACGTCCAGGACTGGGAACTGCGCATCCACGGCCTCGTGGAACAAGAGGTCCGGCTCACCTTCCAGGACCTGCTCGACGCCCAGCTCATCGAATCCCATGTGTCCCTGACCTGCGTGTCCAACCCGGTCGGCGGCAATCTGGCCGGCAACGCCAAGTGGCTGGGCATGCCCATCCGCGACGCCCTGAAGCTGGCCCGCCCCACACAGGGCGCGGACATGGTGCTTTCCACCTCGGCTGACGGCTTCAGCGCCTCGACGCCCCTGGAAGTCCTCCAGGACGACCGCGACGCGATGCTGGCGATCGGCATGAACGGCGAGGCGCTCCCGCTCGAGCACGGCTACCCGGTGCGGATGGTGGTTCCCGGCCTGTACGGCTTCGTCTCCGCCACCAAGTGGGTGGTGGACCTGGAGGTGACCCGGTTCGCGGACAGCAAGGCGTACTGGACCCAGCGGGGCTGGTCCGAACGCGGCCCGATCAAGACCATGGCGCGGGTCGAGGTGCCCAAGTCCTTCGCCAAGGTCCCCGCCGGAAAGATCGCCATCGGCGGCACCGCGTGGGCCCAGACCCGCGGGATCACCAAGGTCGAGGTGCAGATCGACAGCGGGCCCTGGACCGAGGCGGTACTCTCCGACGAGGCCTCCCTCATCACGTGGCGGCAGTGGTCCCTGGACTGGGATGCCACGCCGGGCCCGCACTACATCAAGGTACGCGCCACGGACGGCAAGGGCGAGGTCCAGACGGACAAGCGGGCGGATCCGGTTCCGGACGGCGCCTCCGGCTGGCAGTCGGTGATGGTGACCGTGGAATAACCGGGGTATCAGCACCGGGCACCATAGACTTGCAGCATGGCTTTGAACCCGCATGCAACATTCACAGTCGACTCCGCCGTCGAACTGGCAGTCATCGAACGCAGCGGCTTCGTGGAGTCCCGCCACATCGGCTCGGCCGTGGTGCTGGCCGCGGACGGGACGGCAGTGATCGAGCTCGGCGATGTGAACGCCCCGATCCTTGCCCGGTCCACGCTCAAACCGTTGCAGGCCCTGGCCTCGATGCAGTCCGGCGTACCCCTGCGGGGCGCCCAGGTGGCCATCGCGTGCGGCAGCCACGTCGGATCCCTGGATCACATGGACGTGGTCGAGGGCATGCTCAAGGCGGCCGGGGCCAAGGAAGACCAGCTGCAGTGCCCGGCCGACTGGCCCCAGGATGAGACCGCCCGGAACTGGCTCGTCCAGACCGAGCGGGGCAAGTCCCGGCTGGCCTTCAACTGTTCGGGCAAACACGCCGCGTTCCTTTGGGCGTGCACGGAGAACGGCTGGGACAAGAACAGCTACCTCGAACCCAACCACCCGCTGCAGCAGCGCATCCGCTCCGTGATCGAGGAGTACTGCGGCGAACGCATCACCCACCTGGGCATCGACGGCTGCGGCGCGCCGGTTGCCGCCGTCTCCCTGATCGGCCTGGCCCGGGCCTACTCGAAGCTGGCCAAGACCCCGGGCGACAAGAACTCGAACGCGCGGGCAGCCACCATTGCCACGTCCATGCTGGACTACCCGTGGGCCGTCCAGGGGCGAGGGCAGGCCAACACGATCGTCATGGACGAACTCGGCATCCTGGCCAAGATCGGCGCCGAGGGCGTCCTGGTCATGGCCACCCGCCAGGGCGTCTCGGTTGCCATCAAGATGCTCGACGGCAACATCCGGGCCACCACACTGGTCGGGCTGACGCTCCTCGCGGCCTCCGGCGCCGTCGAAATCCCTGAAGTGTCCAGCGTCCTGGACAAGGTGGTGGACCCGGTACTGGGCGGGGGACGCCCGGTAGGCAAGATCCGGCTCGGGCGGGCCGTCGCGGCACTGCTGGACTAGGAGACTCGGGAAAGTGGCTGTATCGCGCCGTCGAATCGCCATGGACGAGGGCCGCGCGGCCCTCGCCGCGTGGCAGGAAGCCACCGCGACCGCACCGGGCCCGAACGTGCCGGCCGCCGGGGTCCCGGGCTCTGGAGGACCCGGCGCCGTCCCGCGCACCACGATCGCGACGGCGGTGCGCTACTGCCTGGAGGAAGTCACCGCGCGGGCGCCCGGGAACTCCGTGGAGGTGCGCGTCCCGCCGTTCGGCGTCACCCAGTGCGTGGAGGGCCCGCGGCACACGCGCGGCACCCCGCCAAACGTCATCGAGTGCGACGCCGACACCTGGCTGGCGATGGTCAGCGGACGATTGAGCTGGGCCGACGCCGTCGCCGCCGGCCGTGTTGCCGCCTCGGGACTGCGCGCGGACCTGTCCGCCCTCCTGCCCCTCTAGCC